>JBGPNU010000050.1:0-13811 GCA_041487675.1 Binatus sp. (SeqCode) | reverse complement strand
TGTCCGGTCCGAAGAACGAAACGGTCTATGAAGCCTACGCGGAGAACAATACCCCAGCTGCGTACAGAATCTTCTGGTACTACGGTCCAGAGCGCGGGCAGATTTCCATCCTTGCAATAGCCGCTCACCCTTGAGTCGTGGCCTGTCACGTCAGGTCCGTGTGCTCCCGTATCGATTGCAAGCCGCAATAGCTACACGGCTCGCGCGCAGTTAGGTCGATACTCGCGAATGGGTGCGGCGTAAGTTAATCTTGTCTGAAGCGGATTAATTTTCAAAATTTTCGAAGGAGATCGTATCGCGCCGCGGCGCGCGGGATTTATCGAAGTGGCTCTGACCGACTACAAATCGACGCTTAAACTTCCCAAGACTGACTTCCCGATGAAGGCCAATCTGGCCAAGCGGGAGCCGGAAATGCTCGCGCGTTGGGACCAGATGAAGCTCTACGAGCGCCTGATGGAAGTGCGCAAACTGGCGCCGTCGTGGGTGCTGCACGACGGGCCTCCGTACGCCAACGGCCGCGTCCATCTCGGCACCGCGCTCAACAAAATTTTGAAAGACTTCGTCGTGCGCTCACGCTCGATGATGGGGTATCGGACGCCGTTCGTGCCGGGATGGGATTGTCACGGGATGCCTATTGAGCACAAAGTCTCGCGCGAGCTCGGCGACCGGTCGCGCACGATTTCCAAGCTCGAACTGCGCAAACTGTGCCGCGAGGAAGCCGAGAAATGGATCGACCTGCAGCGATCGGATTTTCGCCGCCTGGGCGTGATCGGTGACTGGTTCAATCCGTATCTCACGATGGCGCCCGAGTACGACGCGGCCGAAATCGGCGTGCTGCGCAAGATGGTGGAACATGGCTACGTGTACCGGGGGCTGCGCCCGGTGCATTGGTGCTTCGATTGCCGCACCGCGCTGGCCGAGGCCGAAGTCGAATATCGCGAGCATGTGTCGCCGTCGATCTACGTGGCGTTCGCGTTCAACTCGAATCTGAAGGATGCGGCTCCGCTCGCTGCCGACCTCAAAGACGGCGCCGAACTCGAGGCCGCGCATAAAGCCGGCAAGCTGTTCGCCGTAGTCTGGACCACGACTCCGTGGACGATCCCGGCGAACCTTGGAATCACGCTCAACGAGGCGTTCGATTATGTCGCGCTGAAGGCCGGCGAAAATTGGTACGTCGTCGCGGCACGGCTGGCCGATGCGGTCGAGAAGGAATGCGGACTCGCGATCGAGAAGCGAATCGCGCTAAGCCGCGACCGACTCAAGGCGCTCGACGGCCAGGATATTTTCCGGCATCCGTTTCTGGCCCGCGACGTAAAACTGATGTACGGCGGACACGTCACCGCAGACACCGGCACCGGGCTGGTGCATACCGCGCCCGGCCACGGCTACGACGACTTTGTGGTCGGCAGCCGGTATGGACTGACGCCGTTTACTCCGGTCGATAACGCGGGAGTGTTCACCGCGGACGGCGGACAATGGGCGGGGCAGAATGTCTTTCGGGCGAACAAGTCGATCGTCGAGAGGCTGGGCGCGGTCGGCGCGCTGATCCATTCGCACAATTTCGCGCACAGCTACCCGCATTGCTGGCGATGTCACAATCCGCTGATTTTCCGTGCTACCGAGCAATGGTTCGTGAGCATCGATCACAATGATCTGCGCCGCAAGCTGATCGACGCGATCGACGCGGTGAAATGGTTTCCCGGATGGTCGCGCGACCGAATCCGCAACATGACCGAGACCCGTCCGGACTGGACTATTTCGCGCCAGCGCGCGTGGGGGGTGCCGATTCCCGCGGTCAGATGCGCGGAATGCGACGAGATCGCGCTGGATCTGGCTACCATGGATCGAGTCGCGAAAATTTTCGCGCGCGAGGGTTCGGACGCATGGTACAGCAGGCCAGCGGCTGACTTCGTGGCGCCTCAACTCAGATGCGCGAAGTGCGGCGGCGCGACCTTTATCAAAGAAGAAGATGTTCTCGACGTGTGGTTCGACTCGGGCGCGTCGCAAGCCGCCGTGCTCGGCGCGCGGCCGGAACTGACCTGGCCGGCGGATGCGTACCTTGAAGCCGTCGAGCAGGCGCGCGGATGGTTCGGCTCGTCGCTGGTATGCGCGGTTGCGGAACGCGGTACCGCACCGTTTCGGAGCGTGATCAGCCACGGGCTCACGGTGGACGACAAGGGCCGCAAGATGTCGAAGTCGCTTGGCAACTCCGAAGACGCCGTCGATGCGGCGGGGCGGATGGGCGCCGACGTGCTGCGGCTGGTATATGCGTCGCTCGACTACACGGCGGAGATCGCGCTTGGCCCCACGATCTACAACGCGGTCGCGGAATCGTATCGCAAGATTCGCAACACCTGCCGCTTCATCCTGGGCAACCTGGCCGACTTCGACCCGGCCCACGATGCAGTCGAATATCGGGAAATGCTCGAGTTCGATCGCTTTATTCTGGCGCGCACCGAAAAACTCAAGAGCGAAGTGCGGGATGCTTACGAGGCGTTCGAGTTCCAGACCGCCTATCACACGATTCTTAATTTTATCGTGGTCGATCTGAGTTCGCTGTATATCGACGTGGCGCGCGACCGTTTGTATTGCTCCGGCGCCGAGTCGCGCGAGCGGCGCTCGGCGCAGACGGCGCTGTTCCATATTCTCGATACCCTGGTAAGGATGCTCGCGCCATTGGTCCCGTTCACGGCCGAGGAAGTTTATGGGTATGTGCCGGGAGAGCGCCTCGAGAGTGTGCATCTGACGACGATGCGTGGGCCGAATCCCCATTGGCGCGACGGCGAACTGGAACTGCGATGGGAACGGCTGCTGAAGGTTCGCGACGAGGCTCTGAAGCTGCTCGAGGCCATGCGCAAATCGGGAACGATCGGCGCGCCGCTCGAAGCCGCAATCGGTCTGGCTGCTGACGGTGGCTCTGGGAGCGGGCTGGCCCAGACAATCAAGCAATATCGCGATGTTCTGAAGGACCTGTTCATTGTTTCCGACGTCGCGATTCTGACCGACGCCGAGGCCGCCGAGCTGATCCGCGAATCGGCGGGGCGCGAGGACTTCACCCTCGACGGCAGCTTCGTCCGCGCCAGTGCAAATCCTCCGATAATGCTGGTCGGGAGGCGTGCGTCCGGGGTGAAGTGTGCGCGATGCTGGAAGTACTTCGATGACGGCGGCGATCAGCAGTTGGATCCGCGATGCCGTGCGGTGGTGGGGGCATAGCGTTGCAGGAACGATCGAGCGTGAAACCTCTCCCTAACCCTCTCCTTGGATCAAGGAGGTGCCACTGGCACACGGGGAAAGAATCTGCCGGCGGAACCTCTGGAGAGGGGAAGGAAATCGCACGGGGAAAGTCCGGAGAGCGGAAAGAATCGGCCGGTGGAGGGCCGCGAAGCCCATTCTTGTTTTTGATCGGCGCTATCACGATTCCGGTCATCGTGCTCGACCAGGCGACCAAGCTGTTCGTGAAAGCGCACATGGAGCTTTACGAGAGCATCGCGATCGTCCGCAACTTTCTCGACATCACCTACGCCCGGAATCCGGGCGCCGCGTTCAGCATGCTGGCCGAAGCGGCGCCGTGGGTGCGCGAAGCGTTTCTGATGTTGCTCTCGTCGGCCGCGATCGTGGTGCTGCTCGTGTTGATCGTTCGGGCCGACCGCGTGTCGGTTACTTCGATCGCTTTCGCGCTGATATTGGGGGGCGCGGCCGGAAATCTGATCGATCGGGCGATTCGCGGGCAGGTTATCGACTTCGTCCGCGTGCATTACTACGAATTGAATTATCCCGTGTTCAACGTCGCCGACAGCGCGATCTCGATTGGTGTCGCGCTGATCATTCTCGCGTCGATCTTTGGCGATGCGGAGACCGAGCCTCCGCGTTCCGGTTGATTCTCACTATTTGACGGCGCCGCGGCGTCGGGTCTAGTTTCGCCAAATCCAGGTCAGTACGCCGGAGACGCCAAGCTGGTGGCGAACTAGACCCCGGCCCACGTCTTCAAGAATGCGCTGAAGCGGGCCGGGGTCGGAGACGCGAAGATTCGCGCGATGCTGGTGGAAAATCCGCGCCGGTATTTCCAGAACTAGAGCCGCCCGTGGAGGAAGCTGCAAGTGGAGGACCGGCGCGCCGATTTCCGCGAGATTCTCGCGGGATTACTTGGAACTTAGCTGATTCTCGGCTGCCCGTGTCGGGGTGCCTGACTCGACCGAAGCGCGCCACCTATCGATCGCCTCAACCGTGAAGCGCCAGTCGCTGCCGACCCTGAAAGCGGGCAGCTGGTTTTTCTTGAGCATCCGGTAGATCGTTGACGGATGCACGCGCAGGTAGGTCGATACTTCCTGAACCGTTAGAACCTTGCTCTTCATTTCATCGAATCGATCCATTGGACACCTCGTTAGTCGGTTTCCCCCGCAGCCTCCTGGTTTTGGTGAAGTACGGGACGTGCAAGCCCGACGTACGCTACCTAGTACATAGTTAACACACCACAGACGGGTCATGCACACAAGCGGGATTGTGTTGACTTTTGGTTATGTAAGGAACACTATATGTCATCTGATGGTTAATCCAGCCCGCTGCGAGTCAGATCTGCGGGTCAGGAACCGCGCGCAAGGGCCTAAGAATCTCGTCGATTGACAGACTTCGCGTTAGCGAGTGACCCAGGCGGTCGAGCAGAACGAATTCAATCGCGCCCGCAGCGCGCTTCTTATCGAGACTGAGCGCGCGAAGAAATTCGTCGCTGCGCCATCCGGGGGGCATCCCGGTCGGCAACCCGGCGCGCTCGAGCAGCCGTTCCAACCGAGATGCCTCGTCCGCGGAGAGTCCCGCATAGGCCGACGACAGCCGAGCCGCAGCGACCATCCCAATCGCCACTGCCTCGCCGTGGAAATAGTTGCCGTAGCCCGCGCTCGCTTCGATCGCGTGGCCAATCGTATGACCGAAGTTCAGTGTCTTGCGGAGTCCATCCTCGCGCTCATCGGCGGAAACGACGGCGGCCTTGTGCGCGAGCGATCGAGCGACGACCGCCTCGAGCAGGGAAGGCTCGCGCGCGAGGATCGAATCGAGGCCGCGTTCCAGGTCCGCGATCATCGGCGCATCCATGATTGCGCCATACTTGATAACTTCGGCCAACCCTTCGCGAAATTCGCGCGCGGGCAGCGTCGCGAGCGTCGCTACATCGGCAACGACCAGCCGCGGCTGGTGGAACGCGCCGATCAGATTCTTCGCGTGCCGATGGTTGATACCGGTCTTGCCGCCGAGCGCCGAATCAACCTGTGCAACCACTGTGGTCGGTATCTGAACGAGGGGGACGCCGCGCAAATAGGTAGCGGCGCCGAACCCGGCCAGGTCGCCGACCACGCCGCCGCCGAGCGCGAACACCGCACTCGCGCGGTCGAGCCCCGCCCCGGTCATTCGATCGTACACAACCTCGAGCGTCGCGAGCGACTTGCTGGCCTCGCCCGGTGGAACTGAAATCACGATTGGCGCGAAGCCGCTTTTCTCGATCGCGTCCACGACCGAAGCGCCATACAGTTTCTCGACGTTCGAGTCGGTGACGATCGCACATCGGCCCGGTTTCAGCCCCGCGTCGCACGCAAGTTTGCCCAGGCGATCAAGGACGTTCGCGCCGACATGCGCCTGATAGGAAGCGTGGCCGAGATTTACGCGGATGGTTTGCATTTTCACGTGGGTGGGACGCATTTTCGCGCGGCGCAGGCGCTGAACGCATCCACAACGCGCTCAGCGACTTCATCGACCGTCAGATCCGAGGTGTCGATTCGCGCGTCAGCGCGCGCGTACGCTTCGGCTCGCTCAGTCATGAGTTCTTTTACTCGATCCAAGGTGGATTTACCGCTCTCGGTTAATTTCGGACGCCTGGTTTTCGATCGCTCGAGGCGCGCCGCAACGATCTCGGGCCGCGCCATCAGGCAAATGATCACGCCCGCGCGCTTAAGCGCCGCGCAGTTCGACTCGTCAACCAGCGCGCCGCCGCCGGTGGAAATCACCTCGGGATGCGGACCGTGGCATTGCGGGCATCGCCGGCGATCGCGGGCCAGGTGAGCAATCACTTCACGCTCGATTTTTCTGAACTGCGCTTCGCCGTCATCCGCAAAAATTTGGGCGACCGGTTTTTTCGCGCGCGCGACGATCACGGCGTCGCTGTCCACGAATTCCCATCCGAGGCGCCGGGCGACGAGCGGCCCCACCGAGCTTTTCCCGGTTGCCATGAATCCGGTGAGGATCAACTTGGGCGTCATCTGAGATATTGCGGTGCGGATGACATTGCGATGCGGAAGTGGCGCGCCCGATTAATAGTCGCGGACCTGTTCGAGAAATCCTTTGAAGTTGCGGGTAATCTCGAGCAGCGAGTCGCCGCCAAATTTTTCGAGGAACGCCGCACCGAGTTCGAACGCGACCACCGCTTCCGCAATTACCGCCGCCGCTGGAATCGCGCATACGTCCGAACGCTCGATCGCGCCGACCGCCTCCGCCTTGGTCTTGATATCCACAGAGCGCAGCGGGCGCATCAGCGTCGAGAGCGGCTTGAACGCGACTCGAACGCGGAGTGGCTCACCGGTGCTCATGCCGCCCTCGGTGCCGCCGGAATTATTGGAATGGCGCGTGAAGCGGCGGCTCGCCGCGTCGTATCCGATCTCGTCGTGAAGCTCGGATCCGCGTATTCGTCCCGCCGTGAAACCGAGGCCGAGCTCCACGCCCTTGGCCGCCTGCAGGCTCAGCAGGGCGAAAGCGAGGCGCCCGTCGAGCTTGCGATCCCATTGCACGTGGCTGCCGATTCCGACCGGCAAACCGGTCGCGATTACCTCGACGATTCCGCCGAGCGTGTCGCCGGTTTTCTTGCACTCGTCGATTTCGGCGATGATCTTGCGCTCCGCCTCGGCATCGGCAACCCGCACCTGCGACGCTTCGGTGATACGGCGCAACTCCTCGACGCCAAGTGTCGCGGGCGTCTTCGCCTCGGTCGCGCCGATACTCGCGACGTAGCCGAGCACGTCGATTCCGAACGGCGAAAGAATCTGCTTCGCCAGGCTGCCGATCGCCACTCGCGCGGTCGTTTCGCGCGCGGATGCCCGCTCGAGCACGTCGCGAATGTCCTCGAGATTATATTTGAGGACGCCGGCGAGGTCGGCATGCCCTGGCCGCGCCCGCGTGACCGGCTCCGCCTCCGCGCGATCGTTCGGATCGGCCGACATCTTCTTGACCCAATTCTTGAAGTCGCGATTCTCGATAATGAACGTGATCGGACTGCCCAGCGATTTGCCAAAGCGAATCCCCGACACCGGACGCACCTCGTCTTTTTCGATCAGCATCCTGCCGCCGCGGCCGTAGCCCTTCTGGCGGCGCGCAAGGTCGTTGTTGATTTTGGAGACGTCGATGACGAATCCGGCGGGAACGCCTTCAACTATCGCGACCAACTCGGGGCCGTGCGATTCGCCGGCAGTTAGAAAACGCAGCATCGGTTGTGTCCCATCCCGGGCGTGCGCATTCAGGCGCGCGCGCCGTATCCCGATTCAACCAGACTCGCCGCGCCCGCGAAAGCGGGGGATTTATCGCGCAATCCTCGTAGTGCGACCGGGTCGCCTGCATCGGGTATAAGTTGCATGCGCGGATGCGGCCCTGGCGCGGCGCGGGATGAATCAGGATGCAGGCCAATATTGTAATCGTCGGCGCGACTCGAGGATTCGAAACGCTGACGTATTCGATTCCGCCCGCGCTCGACGGCCATATCCAGCCGGGGCATCGCGTGCTTGCGCCGTTGCGCTCGCGCAAGGTGACGGGAGTCGTCACAAAGGTCGGCGAAAATCTCTCGACCGGGGAACTGAAGCCGATACTCGAAGTGCTGGAGCCGCGGCCGCTGTTCGATCGAGCGCATCTCGACCTGATGGAGTTTCTCGCGTCCTACTACATGGTGTCGATCGCGGACGCGTACCGAAGCGTCATCCCCGCGGTCGCGCGCGTGGAATCGCGCACTGCGTATCGGCTCGCGACGCCGCCCGACGCGCTCAGGCGTGCCGCGTTTACGCCCGTCGAAAAAAAGATCATCGAGGCGGTAGCCCCGCGCGGGCTGACCACCAAGCAAATCGAAAAGCTCGGTCCCGAGAACCAGACCCGCGCCGCACTCGCGCGGTTCATCGCTGATGGTACGCTCGAGCGTCGCGACACCACCCAGGGACGGCATCGCGAGACCGCGGATCTCGTCGCACGTCTCCGCGAAGGCGCGAGCGCCAATCTCGACGAACTTCGAGGGCCGAAGCAACGCGATATTGTCAGCGCGATCGCGAAAGCGGGCGCCGCGGGAAAGCGCGTCGAGGAGCTGAAGGCCGAAATTGACGGAGCGGGCGCGGTGCTGAAGAGCCTGATCCGGCGCAAATTGGTCGTGATCGATGAGGCGGAGATCCCGCCGCATAGCGCCGTGCCGGCCGGATTCGATCTTACCGACGAGCAGCAAACCGCGCTCGACGCGATCGCGCCCGCGATCAAAAATCGCAGCTACCAGGCATTTCTGCTCTGGGGCGTCACCGCAAGCGGCAAGACGGAGATCTATCTGAACCTCGCGGCGCGAGCGCTCGCAGCCGGACGCAACGTGCTGATACTGGTGCCCGAAATCGCACTGGCCGACGAAGTAGTGCGATCGTTTCGGGCGCGCTTCGGCCGGCTCGTCGATATCGCACACAGTGCACAGAGCGTGTCGGAGCGATGGTCGAGCTGGATGGCGGCGTTGAGCGGACAAGCCAGGGTGATGATTGGTCCGCGCTCGGTTATATTTGCGCCGATTCACGACGCCGGCCTGATCGTCGTCGATGAAGAGCACGATCCTTCATACAAAAATGAAGAAGGAATCCGTTATCACGCGCGCGATCTCGCGGTTGCGCTCGCCGGATATTCAAAATGTCCGATCGTTCTCGGCTCCGCGACGCCATCGAGCGAGTCGTTCGCGAATTCGCGCCGCGGACGGTACCGGCTGCTCAGGCTTTTGCGGCGGGTCAACGATCGTGCGATGGCGACGGTTGAAATCGTCGATATGCGGCGCGAGGCCGCCGAGACCCGCAAATCCGCCGCCGCGAACCGGCTGGCGGCAAATGCGAAAGGCATCAACGGCGCGGCGCCGTCGGTTGCGAAGACTAGCGGGCCGAGTCCTCCGCAGCCGGTGCCTCTGTCGTCCGCTCTGGTAGCGGCACTGCGCGAGAACCTCGCGTCGGGCGGCCAGAGCATGGTGTTTCTGAACCGGCGCGGTTTTCACAATTTTCTGCAATGCCACATCTGCGGCAACGTGATCGCGTGCCCGAACTGCAGCGTCAGCATGACTTTTCATCTGCGCGACCGATCGCTCAGATGCCATTACTGCGGAAATCACGCGTCCGCGCCCGACACCTGTCCCGAATGCCACGGCTACGGTTTGCAGGGGCAGGGCTTCGGCACCGAGCGCCTGACCCAGACACTCGCGGAGCTGATGCCCACCGCAAGAATCGAAAGAATGGACTCCGACACCAGCGGACTTCGCGGCGCGCGCTCGCGGATGCTGGCCGAGCTTCGTGCCGGCGAAATAGATATCCTCGTCGGCACGCAGATGATCACCAAGGGTTTCGATTTTCCCGGCGTCACGCTGGCGGCAGTGGTGCTCGCCGATCTTGCGTTGAACATGCCCGACTTCCGTTCCGCCGAGCGCACCTTTCAATTGTTGACTCAGGTCGCGGGCCGTGCGGGACGCGGCGAGCGCCCGGGCCGGGTGATCGTCCAGACCTACGCGCCGAATCATTACAGCATCCGCGCCGCCAAGGATCAGGATTACGCGCGCTTCATGCGCCGCGAGCTGCAACTGCGCCGCGACCTCCAGTATCCGCCCTCGGCGCGGCTCGCGATGGTGCGAATCGAAGGAGCGGAACCGCGGCTGGTCCGGCGGCTGGCCGAGGAGGTCGCGAAATCACTTGCACAGGCTGCGACGCCGGAAGGAATTCGCGTGCTCGGACCGGCGCCTGCACCGATCGAAAGAATCAAACAGCGCTACCGATGGCAGGTGATGGTGAAATCGCGCGAGCTGAAACCGATGCGCGAGGCGCTCGCGGCGATGCGCGCCGACGTGGGGCCCAGCGCCGAACGAGACGATGTATATTTGGCGATCGACATCGATCCGGTGAGGATGATGTGAGCACCACGAGATGAGCGAAACTCCGCCGATACATCATGTTCCCCGCGCTCGTCACGCATTCGACCTGAAGATGCACGACGGCGCGATCATCCGCGTCCGGCAACACGGTCTCGCAGGCGGGCCGCGAATCGTCCTGAGTCACGGCAACGGGCTCGCGATTGACGGTTACTTTCCGTTCTGGGGGCCGCTTCGCGAGCGCTACGAAGTAGTCGTCTTCGACTTCCGCAATCATGGGCACAACCCGCTGCATGGCGCGGAGGGTCACACCTGGCAGAACTTCATCGCCGACATGGACGCGGTCTGGCACGCGATAAATCGTGAGCTTGGCGCAAAGCGCTCCGCAGGGTTATTTCATTCGCTGTCGGGCGTGACGGCTGCGATGCATGCGCTCAAGTACGGCGCCCGCTTTGACGCCCTGGTGCTATTCGATCCGCCGGTTTTCCCGCGCGCGGGGCATCCCGTGCAGTACCTGCAGCAGAGCGACAAGGAATCGCTCGCATCGCGAGCGGCGCGCCGTCCAGAGCGGTACAAAGATCCGATCGATCTCGCAAAGCAATTCGCACGGCGATTCAAGCGATGGGTTCCCGATGCGTACGAGTTGATGGCGCGAGCGACGCTGCGTCACGACCGCGCGCGCGGCGACTTTATCCTCGCGTGTCCGCGCGAATACGAGGCGCACGTTTTTTCGAGCGGCGCGAACCCGGACTTGTGGCCGCAGATGGCGCATTGTCCGGTGCCCGTGAAACTCGTCTGCGGGGATCCGACGCTCGACGAAGTGATGCCGCCGGCGCTGATCGGCCGCGCGATGGCCGAGGAGTTGGGACTTCCTTACGAAGCGATTCCCGGCACCAGTCATTTTTTGCAAATCGAACGTCCCGAGGAGTGCGTTCGCGCGGTCGAATCATTCCTCGCGCCGCTTGGACTTGCGGCGCAGGCTCGGTGAATCAATTCGTTGAATCAACTTTCGACTCCGCGCCCCCTTTGATAGATTTGACTGATACCCGGTAATCCAGATGGCGCTGCTGAGAATTCGCAAATTTCCCGACGAGGTGCTCAAAGAGCCCGCGGCCGCGGTTAAGAACATCAACGGCAACGTCGAGGGTCTGATCGACAGCATGGTGCAGACCATGTATGCGGCTCCCGGGGTCGGGCTCGCCGCTCCGCAAGTCGGCGAGTCGAAGCGGATCATAGTGCTCGACACCGACCATGATGATCCCGGCAAACATCTGCTCAAGCTGATCAATCCGCAAATCGTCGAAGCCGAAGGCAAGATAATCTGGGAAGAAGGATGCCTCTCGGTGATCGATTACACGGCGGACGTCGAGCGGGCGGCGCACGTGCTGGTGCGCGCGTGGACGCCTGACGAGAAAGAGATCGAGATCGAAGCCGACGAGCTGCTGGCGGTCGCGTTGCAGCACGAAATCGATCATCTCGACGGCAAACTGTTCATCGACCGTATCAGCAGGATTAAGCGCGAACTCTACAAGCGTAAACTCAAGAAGTTAATCAAGGAGGGCAAGGCCGATAACGAGCGTCCCTCCGTCGCACGGATCTAAAATCGACGAGTCACTAAAGATCGTTTTCATGGGCACGCCGGCGTTGGCTGCCCATATCCTGGAGCGCCTCGTGTCCGCTTCCGGAGCCAAGTTCCGCGTGGTAGGCGTGGTCACACGTCCCGATCGGCCGCGCGGACGCAGCCTTGCGATGGAGCCGAGCGAAGTCGGCATGGTCGCGGCTCGCCACTCGATTCCCACCCTGAAGCCGGTCAAAATCCGGACCGCCGAGTTTGCCCGCGAGTTGAAGACGTTCGAGCCCGACCTGTTGGTGGTCGCCGCCTACGGCCGTATCCTGCCGCAAGCGCTTCTCGAGGCGCCGAAAATCGCGCCGATCAACGTGCACGCATCGATCCTGCCGAGGCATCGCGGCGCCGCGCCGATCGAAGCCGCGATTTTGGCGGGCGATGCCGAGACCGGCGTCACGATCATGCGGATCGTCGAACAGATGGACGCCGGCCCGACCTACCTTCAGCGCTCAATTCGGATCGCACCTGACGATACGCAGGGCACTCTGAAAGAAAAGCTCGCGGAGCTCGGTGCGTCCGCGCTGCTTGAGGCGATCGATCTCGCGATGCGCGGTGCGTTGGTCGAGACCGCGCAGGACGAAACGCTCGTCACTCACACCTCGATCGTCAAAAAGCAGGACGCCGTGATCGATTGGAGCGGACGCGCAGTTCAGATCGAGAGGATGACGCGCGCATACGATCCGTGGCCGGTCGCGCGGACCCGGCTCGGCGGAGAGGA
Source organism: Binatus sp. (SeqCode) (assembly GCA_041487675.1). Lineage (GTDB taxonomy): Bacteria > Desulfobacterota > Binatia > Binatales > Binataceae > Binatus. Next base: position 1,361 of record JBGPNU010000050.1, on the reverse strand, counting down.
AATGCTGCTCTGGCGCGCCGCCGTCGAGGACGCGGATTTTATCGGCGAATCCGCCGGTACGATCTTGAGCGTCACGCCGCATCCCACCGTCCAATGCGGAGTTGGGCGGCTCCGCCTGGTCGAGGTCCAGGCACCCGGCCGGAAGCGAATTCCGGCGGCGGATTTTTTCCGCGGCAAGCGCATCGCGGTGGGCGCGCGGCTCGGCTCATGAGCGAAAGTCCGGCGAATTCACGCGCGAAGGCAGGCGTCGGTTCGCGCGATCGCGACGAAGGAATCGCGTCTCGGCTCGCGGCGGCCGAGATTCTCTTCCGCGTCGATCAGGAATCCGCATACGCCGACGTTTTGCTCGGCGGACGGCTGCCGGAGTTCCCGCCGGCTGATCGGCGGCTCATTACGCGGCTGGTTCTCGGCACGATTGCCTGGCAAGGACGTCTCGATTACGAGTTGGCGCATCTGACCGGCCGCAAGCTCGATGGGATTCAACCGGTTGCGCTCGCGATTCTGCGGATGGGGCTGTTTCAGCTCCGCTTCCTCGACCGAATTCCGCAGCATGCGGTGGTTGATACCGCGGTAAGCCTTGCCAAACGAAATGCGGACGCGCGCAAGGCGCAGGGATTTGTTAACGCCGTGATGCGCCGTGCGACCCGCGAAACCGCGCCGATGCCATCGCGCGAGCGCAACGAAAAAAGTTTTCTTGCGATCGCGTTTTCGCATCCGCGCTGGATGGTCGAACGATTCATCAGTTGGTTTGGGGTTGCGGATTCCGAGCGGCTGATGACAGCCAACAACGACGCCGCGCCCAACGTTATTCGGCTCAATCTCGCGCGCGGATCGCGCACCGAAATAATCGAGCGACTCGGCAAAGACGGTTTCGAGATCGGTGCGGGCGGCCACGCGCCCGAAACGATCGTGCTGAAGAGCGCGCCGCAGTTCGAGTCGGTCTCGTATCGCGAAGGACTCTTCCACGCACAGTCCGAGGTATCGCAAATGGTGTCCAGGATGCTGGCGCCGCGCAGCGGCGCGACCGTTGCCGATTGCGCAGCCGCGCCAGGCGGCAAGGCGACCCATCTTGCGGAGCTTGTCGGCGAGCGCGGCCGAGTGATCGCGGTGGACTTGAACCGCAATGGACTCAGGAATGCGCGGAACCTCGCGCGGCGACTGCGGCATCCAAACATTGCGTTCGTTTGCGCTGACTTGACGGCGACGGCGCCGCTTCGACCGGCGAGCCTCGATTACGTGCTGCTCGACGCGCCGTGTACGGGATTGGGGACGCTGCGCGAGCATCCGGAAATAAGATGGCGGCTGAAGCCGGACGATCCCGCGCGGATGGCGGCAATCCAGTTGCGGATGCTCGAGAACGC
>JBGPNU010000049.1:0-14121 GCA_041487675.1 Binatus sp. (SeqCode) | reverse complement strand
TCTCGCGGATGGACGACGATCCCAAATCCGATGTCTCCGATCTCCCTGGGCATGTTGTTGCCGATTCGGATCCATTGGTCGCTCGGCCGATCGATGCGATAGATGCCGCAATGATTCTGCTGGTAGAGCCGATCCGGGTTGGCCGGATGCAGGCATAGGCAATGAACATCCTGTCCGTACTCGGGATACGGATCGGGCAAAAAGTTCACTTCGACGCCCTTGTTGATCGAACGCCAGGTCCCGCAATTGTCGAGAGTCTCGAACGCACCGCCGCCGGAAGTAACCATGTACATGTGTCGCGCATCGCGCGGGTCCACGATCACCGAACTGAGTACTGCGCCGTCAGGCGTGCCTCCACCTGGCGGATTCCACTTGAGGTACATCTGATGATCGTTGTAGCTATCGACGCCGCGCCATGTGACGCCCCCATCCTGACTGCGGAACAATGCCGGCGGCGAGGTCCCCGCGTACCAGACGTCATGATCGTCGCGATGCCCCGGCGATAGCCAGAACGTGTAATCCACCGAACGGCCGTTCTCGCCCGCTGCCGCCTTGCGAAACGCCGGCGGCGCAGCCGCTTCCTTCCACGTGCGCCCCATATCGAGCGAGCGAAAGATAGTCGGCCCGAGGTGGCCGGCGCGCGCCGCCATCAGCATCGTGGCGCCGTCGCGGGGATCGAGCACCACGTGATTGACTATTTCACCCAGCCGATGCGGCCCGTCGAGGCGCCATCGCGAGCGCGTCGCGTCGCCATAGTAAATGAACGCGCCCTTGCGAGTACCGACCAGAAGGACGACGCGCTTTGTGTGAGTCGTCCGTCGTGAGGCGCTCGCAGCTTTGCGGCCGGCGCGGAGCCGGCTTGCCTTCGATTTTTCTCGTCCGCTCTGGCGTTTCATTTTTTCCGTCCACTTGGGAATCGCGATCGATCGCCGATCCTAGTGCCGCGTCGCGCGCACCTCAACTGGTCTACCTCAACTGATCTTGCGACCGGTGCATGCATCATCGCTTCGGAAACCGCCTGGCATCCCTTTTCGGAGTCAAAACCTCATGCAGTTTGCATCAAGAAGCACGATGCATTTTGAAATCCGAAGCGCAAATTGCCGCAAAATGTCTCATCGGATCGGCTTTTTTACGTTGGCACGTCGGGTGCTGATATTGCCTTCAGAGGCAATCGAAATGAAAGCGCCAATGTCAGCGATAACGCAGCATATATTTGCGATCAAGGTTCTCGACAGGCTACCCGGTCTGTTCAAACCGCATCGCTATCTCTATCACTGCGCTCGATGCAAATGGTCATTCGTAGTCAACAATGGGCGGCGCGGAGTGATTACTCCGGTGGACGACGACGGTACGCCTCTGGCGCACGACGAGGCTCTGAAGCGCGCCGCAACATTCGCGCTTGGACCATGCCCGGTGTTGGAGGTGCTGGACTTTGAGCACCGTCCGATTCAAACTTCGAATGGTACCCAAGCCAGCCGAATCGATCGCACTCGCGGCTCCGAACCGCGCGCGAATTGATCACTTCGCGATTGAATCGAGATAGCAACGTAACCGACATGTGGGATTTGATTTCAATTCTCGCGAGCATCGCTTTTTTTGCGATCGCAATCGCCTACGTTCGGGGCTGCGACGCGCTATGAGTCCGGTGGAAACAGTTCTCGGCGCGGTCTGCGCGATTTTGCTCGGCGCATACCTGATTTACGCATTGATCCGCCCGGAAAAATTCTGATCCGCCCTCTCCGGTACAGATTCAGATGTCATCCAACTTGCTAATCCAGCTCGCTGTTTACTTCCTGATCGTCGCCGTTATCAGCGTGCCGCTCGGCCTGTACATGGCGCGCGTGTTCTCGCACGAGCGCACTCTTCTCGACCCGGTACTCTCGCCAGTAGAGAAATTGATTTACAAGATCTGCGGGATACATCCCGGCGTCGAGATGGGTTGGGCGGGATACGCGACCTCGATGCTCGCGTTCAGCCTGATCTCAATGATTTTCCTGTACGCGCTCCAGCGCCTGCAGTACTACCTTCCATTCAATCCGCAAGGACTGGCTGGCGTGGCGCCAGGGCTCGCCTTCAACACCGCGGCGAGCTTCGCGACCAATACCAACTGGCAGGCTTACTCGGGCGAGCAGACGATGAGCTACCTGACCCAGATGCTCGGGCTCACGTCGCACAACTTTCTCTCGGCTGCGGCGGGAATCGCGATGGCGGCCGCGGTAATTCGCGGGTTCGCCCGGCGCAGCGCGAAGACGATCGGAAATTTCTGGGTCGATCTGACCCGGACTACGCTCTGGGTGCTGATTCCGATTTCGCTGATATTTGCACTCGTGCTCGTCTGGCAGGGCGTGCCTGACAATCTTGGTCCTTACGTCAACGCGACTACGCTAGAGGGCGATTCGCAAACGATCGCCGAAGGACCGGTCGCTTCGCAGGAAGTGATCAAGGAGCTCGGCACCAACGGCGGCGGCTTCATGAACGCCAACTCGGCGCATCCTTACGAGAATCCGACTCCGCTGACCAATCTCCTCGAGATGCTCGCAATCTTTTCGATCGGCGCGGGAATGACGCACACGTTCGGCAAGATGGTCGGTGACCGTCGCCAGGGATGGACCCTGTTCGCGGTGATGTCGATCCTATTCGTCGTCGGTGCGGGAGCCGCCGGTTTGGCCGAACAGCATGGCAACCCGCAATTCACCGCGATGGGAATCGACCCTGCTGCATCAGGTGCGCAAAGCGGCGGCAACATGGAGGGCAAGGAAGTCCGCTTCGGAATCGTCGAGTCCGCGATGTGGGCGACCGCCACCACCGATACTTCATGCGGTGCGGTGAACTCGATGCACGACAGCTACACGCCGCTCGGCGGCCTCGTGCCGATGATCAACATGCAACTCGGCGAAGTGATCTTCGGCGGCGTCGGCTCGGGCCTGTACGGGATCATCGTGATGGCGGTGCTGGCGGTGTTCATCGCGGGTCTGATGGTGGGTCGGACCCCTGAGTACCTCGGCAAGAAAATCGAAGCTCGGGAGATGAAGCTCGCGATGCTGTACGTACTTATTTTCCCGGCCGTCATTCTGATACCGACCGCCGTGGCGACCGTCTTGCCGGCAGGACTTTCGAGCATGTCGAATCCCGGCCCGCACGGCTTCTCGCAAATTCTTTATGCATACACCGAAGCGGGCGCGAACAACGGCTCCGCATTCGCCGGCCTCAACGCAAACACCGCCTTCTACAACGTCACGATGGCGATCGTGATGCTGCTCGGCAGGTTCATGATGGCGATTCCCGCGCTCGCGATTGCCGGCTCGGTCGCGGCCAAGAAAACCACCGCAGTCAGCGCCGGGACTTTCCCGACAGACGGCGTCCCGTTTGTGCTTTTGCTGATCGGCGTAATCCTGATCGTCGGCGCGTTGACCTTTTTCTGCGCCGTCGCGCTTGGACCGATTGTCGAACAACTCCTGATGGCGTCCGGGAAACTCTTCTAGGTCCGGTGTTTCAACCATGAACGATCGAAAGGCTCCTGCACTATGGAATCGCGAAATCGTCTCGCGCGCGGCGATCGACTCGTTCGTCAAGCTGGACCCGCGCCTGATGATCAAGAATCCGGTGATGTTCGTGGTCGAGGTCAGCAGCGTGCTGACCATGTTCACCCTGCTTCGCGATACCTTGGCGCATCGCGCCGCGCTGGCCGCGTTCGAATTTCAAATCGCGCTATGGCTGTGGTTCACGGTGCTGTTCGCAAACTTTGCCGAGGCGATGGCCGAAGGACGCGGCAAAGCGCAGGCCGAAAATCTGCGCAAGACGCGCACCGAGACCCAGGCCAAATTGATTAGCGGCAGCGAGACCAGGCTGGTTCCGGCCACTCAGCTACGGCGCGGCGATGTGGTGATGGTTGCGGCCGGCGACGTGATTCCGGGTGACGGAGAAGTGATCGAGGGCGTCGCGGCAGTCAACGAAGCTGCGATTACCGGCGAATCCGCGCCGGTGATTCGCGAGAGCGGCGGCGACCGCAGCGCCGTCACTGGTGGCACCACCGTCATCTCCGACTGGATCAAGGTGCGTATCACGGCGAACCCCGGCGAGACGTTTCTGGATCGGATGATCGCGCTCGTGGAAGGCGCCGAGCGCCAGAAGACTCCCAACGAAATCGCACTCAGCATCCTGCTGTCGGGACTCACCATCATATTCCTGCTCGTTATCGTTACGCTCTACCCATTCGGGCTGTATGGCGGTACGCGACTCGCGCTGCCGGTGCTGGTTGCGTTGTTGGTATGTCTGATTCCGACCACGATCGGCGGATTGCTCTCGGCTATTGGAATCGCCGGGATGGATCGCCTGGTTCAGCACAATGTGCTTGCGATGTCCGGCCGGGCGGTTGAAGCCGCAGGCGACGTCGATACGCTGCTGCTCGACAAGACCGGCACGATCACTCTTGGCAACCGGATGGCCTCGGAGTTTCTGCCGGTCGCAGGCGTCGAAACGCGCGAACTGGCCGAGGCCGCGCAATTCGCATCTTTGGCGGACGAGACTCCCGAAGGACGATCGATCGTCGTGCTGGCCAAGCGCGAATACAACTTGCGCGGCCGCGAACTCGGCGACAACGGCGCGACTTTCATCCCGTTTTCCGCGCTGACCCGAATGAGCGGCGTTGATATCGGCACACATCGGATTCGCAAAGGCGCGACCGATCAGATCATAAAGTTTGTCGAAGAAAATCGTGGCGCGCTTCCCGCGGATTTGAAGCCGATCGTCGAGCGCATCGCGCGCAGCGGCGGCACTCCGCTGGTGGTTGCCGACGGCTCGCGCGCGCTCGGGGTGATCCATCTAAAGGATGTGGTCAAGGAAGGAATCAAGGAACGTTTCGAACGGCTGCGCGCGATGGGCCTCAGGACAGTCATGATTACCGGCGACAATCCACTGACCGCAGCGGCCATTGCGCAGGAATCGGGAGTTGACGATTTCCTCGCCGAAGCGACTCCGGAAACCAAGCTGCGCCTGATTCGCGAGGAACAGAACCAGGGCAAGCTGGTCGCCATGATCGGCGACGGCACCAACGACGCGCCGGCGCTCGCGCAGGCTGACGTCGGAATCGCGATGAACGCGGGCACCCAGGCCGCGCGCGAGGCCGGCAACATGATCGACCTCGACTCCAACCCGACCAAGGTCATGGAAGTCGTCGAGATTGGCAAGCAACTGCTGATGACGCGCGGGGCGCTGACCACCTTTTCGATCGCCAATGACGTCGCCAAGTACTTCGCGATCATCCCGGCGCTGTTCATCGTCGAGTATCCAGAGCTGCAGAGGCTCAACGTGATGCGGCTGGCCACGCCGCAAAGCGCGATTCTATCCGCCGTGATCTTCAACGCGCTGATCATTATCGCGCTGATACCGCTGGCGCTCAGAGGCGTGCGTTACCGTCCGCTCGGCGCCGCGGCGATCCTGACGCGCAACCTTTTCATCTACGGCGTCGGCGGCGTGATCATTCCATTTGTCGGAATCAAGGCGATCGACATCGTAATCTCGGCGCTGCATCTCGCATGAGGTCAATTTTGTGCGGACATTCATATCGGCACTTGCACTGACTACTTTGCTCACCGTGATCACGGGACTGGTCTATCCGCTCGCGGTATGCGGCCTTGCGGAAGTGATCTTCCCCGAGCGGGCTCGCGGGAGCTTGATCGTTCAGGGCGGCAAGATCGTGGGATCGAGCCTGATAGGCCAGAATTTTTCGTCGGCGCGATATTTTCAGGGTCGGCCGTCGGCGGCCGGCGACAAGGGCTACGATGCCGCCAATTCGGGCGGCTCGAATCTTGGCCCGACCAACAAAGCGCTGATCGCCGCGGTCCGGCTGCGGCTCAAGAACTTCGTGGAAAGCAATCCGGGAGCTACCCCGAAGCAGGTCCCGGTGGATATCGTGACGGCTTCGGCCAGCGGCCTGGACCCGGAGATCAGCCCTGCCGGCGCCGACTTGCAGGTGGCACGGGTTGCCCGCGCGCGTGGTCTGAGCGAAGATCAGGTGCGGCGGCTGATTGCGGAAAACACGCGGCCGCGATCGGCGGGGATATTTGGCGAGCCCGGCGTGAATGTGCTGCTGCTGAACCTCGCCCTCGATCGCGTCGCGGAAAGTCATGGTGGTTCTTCCGGAACCTGAATGAACAATGACAAGCGAATCGAGCCCGAAGCTTTCCTCGATCTCATTCCCCAGCGTCAAAAGGGGCGACTCAAAGTTTACATTGGCGCCGCCGCGGGGATAGGCAAAACATACCGGATGCTCGAGGAGGCGCATCAACTCCGCGATCGGGGAGTGGATGTCGTTCTGGGTTTCATCGAACCCCATCGCCGGCGTGAGACCGAGGCGCGGATCGGCGACCTCGAGGTGGTTGCGCGCCGCAATATTTCCTACCGTGGCGTGATGCTCGAGGAGATGGATGTTGACGCGATCATTGCGCGCAAGCCCGACATCGTGATCGTGGATGAACTCGCCCATCACAACGTCCCCAGCTCGCGCCACGAAAAAAGGTACCAGGATGTCGAAGAGATCGTCTCCACCGGTATCAACGTGATTACCGCGATGAACATTCAGCACGTCGAGAGTCTGAATCCGATGATGAAACGCATCACGGGAATCGACGTGCGCGAGACGGTGCCCGATTCCTTCCTCCTGCATGCCGACCAGATAGTAAATATTGACCTGCCGGTTGAAGCGCTCCGGGAACGCATGCGCGAAGGCAGGATTTACCCGCACGGGCAGATCGAGCAGGCGCTCAAAAACTTCTTCAAACCGAGCAATCTGGCCTCGCTCCGCGAACTCGCGCTACGCGAAGTGGCGCGCAGCCTGGACCGACAACGCCTCGATCAGGAGTCGCTCAAGCGCGAAGGCGGGCGGCGCACTCACGTTGTCGATCGGATCATGGTGGGTCTCTCGTCCAACGCCGCCGACACCGGCCAGCTGCTCCGCCGAGCCTCTAGGATCGCAGGCCAGCTCAACGCCGAATGGTTTGCAGTGCATATCGAAACGCCTTCCGAGTCGGTGAAAAATATCGGTACCAGCGATTTCGTGGCGCTGCTCAACAACATCAATCTTGCGAACGATCTCGGCGCTGAGACCGTGTGGCTCAAGTCCGACGATGTGGTCAAAGCAATCATCGACTTCGCGCGCGATAGAGGCGTGTCGAAAGTAATTGTCGGCCGCACCCATCAGCCGCGATGGCGCCGCTGGCTCAAGGGAGATGTGCCGGCGCGGCTGGTGGCCGATGCCCGCGACCTCGATGTGGAAATCGTCGCGACCGAGCAAGCGGAGGAATTGCGATGAGCGCGCCGTCACTGCAACGCCGAATCCGCAACGGGACCTTGCTGATGCTCGCGTTGGTGGTATTGCTCGGACTCTACACGCTGCCGCGGCTCTACGCACTCGGTGGCGCGATCCGGGCGACGCTGTATCGCAACTACGTCAGTATCGAAGCCGCACAGCACATGCACGCTGCGTTCACGACTCTTCAGGTTGCCGAGCACGACGGCCGCGCCAAAACTGTCCTGCCCGAGTCGCGGCAGACTTTTGCGAAGTGGATCGACGTCGAGAATCACGACTTCACCGAAGTCGGGGAACCCGAACTTGCGGCCGATATCCGCCGAAGGGGCGAAAAGCTCTTCGACGAAGTCGCGGTCTCGCCACCGGGCGCTACTCACGATCGCGAATTCGAGGAATTGCACGCCCGGCTCGACGATCTGATTGCCATGAACAAGGCCGCGATGTTCCGCGCCGACAGCCGCTCAATCCAGTTGGGCAGGCACCTCGCGTATGAGTTCGCGGGTGGACTGGTGCTGGTGCTGATCGTGGGCGCCGCGGTTTCCTGGGGTCTCGGTTGGCGCCTTTCAAAACCGCTGACGGAACTCACCGAACGGCTCCGCGGGATAAGTCAGCGCAAGTCGCAGGTCCGCCTCGGGCCCCAACCACTCGCCGAACTGGAAGCAGTCGCTCGAGAGTTCAACCAGATGGCGGAACGCCTGGAGCAATACGACAAGCTCAACGTCGAGCGTCTCGTTTATGAGAAGAGCAAGACCGAGGCGATTATCGAGAGCCTCGAAGACGGCGTCGTGCTGATCGACACCAACGGAGTGGTCGCGCATATCAACGAGATCGCTTCGCTGATTCTCGGCGTCGATCCCGCCGATGCACTAGGCAGTCCGTTCGACGATCTCAGCAGCAACCATCCGCATTATCTCCGCGTCCGTGACGCGCTGCGCACGCTCCAGAAGGCCGGAACCGAGGGCCAGCGCACCGAAATCGATCTTCACGTCCGCGGCCGCGAGCATTCCTACGTTCTCAAGCCCGTGCCACTTCATCATACCGACGAAATCTCGCTCGGCACGCTGCTGATTCTGCAGGACGTCACCTACCTCCGCGATCAGGATCGCGCGCGCACCAATTTGGTCGCGACACTGTCGCATGAGCTCAGGACTCCGCTCACCTCGCTGGCATTATCGGCCGAGCTGCTGAGCCGCGATTTTCCGGACTCGAATCCCAAGCACAATGAACTGCTGCAGGTGATCCTGGAAGAGTGTTTGCGGATGCGCCAGCTCACCGACAATCTGCTCAATCTTGCGCGCGGCGAGATTCCGGCGATTACGCTGCTGCAGAAGCGACTCGACCTCGCACGACTCGCCGCCGAGGTGACCAAGCGGTTCGCCATCCAGGCGCGCGAGAAGCAGGTCGAGATCGAGGAGAGTATCGAGTCAGTACCCGAGATCATCGGCGACCCCGTAAAGCTTTCGTGGGTGATCTCGAACCTGGTCGGCAACGCGCTGCGCTATACTCCGTCGGGCGGAACGATCAAGGTGTCCGCGCGAGCTTCCGACGGCGCGACCCGGCTGGAAATAGCGGACTCGGGTCCGGGAATTCCGCCCGAGTTGAAAGACTACATCTTCGAGCGGTTCGTCCAGTATGGTTCTGACGGCTTCGAGAAAGGATCGGCGGGACTCGGACTCTCGATCGTCAAGGAAATCGTGGAGGCCCACGGCGGCCGCATTTTTGTCGAGAGCAACAACTTGCACGGCTCACGGTTCATCGTCGAGATTCCTGCCGCAGTGGAAAGCTGATGGCCCGCCTGCTGATCGTCGATGACGAGCGGAATATCCGCCGGAGTCTCGCGACATTTTTCGAGTCGCTAGGCCACGAGGTTCGCGCGGCAGAGAGCGGCACGCAGGCGATCGCGATGCTCGCGGAGACGCAGTTCGATCTGGTCTTGACCGACTACCGGATGGCCGAAATGAGCGGCCTGGAGCTGCTTCGCGAGATCAAGCGGCGCGCGCCTGAAAGCCTGGTGATTCTTATGACGGCGTTTGCGACCGTCGAAAATGCGGTCGAAGCAATGAAGTCCGGCGCCTACGATTACGTGACCAAGCCATTCTCGCTCGAACAGATTCAGCACACCGTTGACCGCGCTCTGCATGTGAGGGTTTTGCAGGCCGAGAATCGCGCGCTCAGAAGCGCAATCGATGAAGCGCCGCTCCTCGACTCGCACAGCCCGGCGATGCAACGACTGCTGGAGACCGCCCGGCAGGCGGCGTCCAGCGACGCGACGATTCTCCTGACCGGCGAAAGCGGCACCGGCAAGAACGTGATCGCGAAGCAAATCCATCGATGGAGCCGCCGCCAGGAAAAACCATTCGTGGTCGTCAATTGCACCACGCTCTCCGAGGAATTGCTCGAAAGCGAACTCTTTGGACACGTCCGCGGCGCGTTTACCGGCGCGGTCAAAGACAAGCCCGGCCGGCTCGAAGCAGCGCACGGCGGAACCGTGTTCCTCGACGAGATCGCGGACCTGACGCCAACCCTCCAAACCAAGTTCCTGCGTTTCCTGCAGGATCAGAATTTTGAACGCGTCGGCGGTGAACGTACGATACACGTCGATGCGAGAATAGTCGCGGCTTCCAACCGCGACCTCGATTCCGAAGTCGCAGCGCATCGTTTTCGCGAGGATCTCTATTACCGCCTTAACGTGATCACTTTGCGCGTGCCTCCGCTCCGCGAGCGTCGCGAGGATATTCTGCCATTGGCGGAGTGGCTGCTGAACGTCGCGGCGCTGCGCAACAAACATCCCGGACTGGCGCTCTCCCCCGGAGCGGTCGCGGCATTGACCCACTACCGATGGCCCGGAAATGTGCGCGAACTTAGAAATGCGATCGAACGCGGTACGGTGCTGATGCGTGGCGAGACGATCGCCCCCGACGACCTGCCCGATTCGTTGTTTCACGATTCAATCGAGCGGCTCGCGGGAATCCCGCCTGCCGCCAGCCTGGATGAAGTTGAGCGCGAGCATATCGCGCGGGTGCTCGCGGCCAGCGCAACCCTCGAGGAAGCCGCCGACACACTCGGCATCAACGTCACCACGCTGTGGCGAAAGCGCAAGCGCTACGGAATCGAGTAGTAACAACTTTCAGGATAGCTACTCAAATAGCTAGTCGCTTTCCGCTTCGGCAAATTCCCGGAGCCGCTCGAACCAGATCAACTTGTGCTTAAAGCCGGGGAAGCTCGCGTTCAGACCGCTCGGATTGGGCAACACGAAGACGCGCGCGCCGAATATGCGTTCATCTTTCAGACCGGCTCCTTCGCCATCTGCGATACCGAAGAAGCTCCGATAAATCGTCACCCCGACAAACGCGACTACCCGTGGACGCACGCGCCGGATCTTTCGCTCGAGCAACCGGTGTCCGCGCTTTATCTCGTCAGATCGGAGTTCCGCCGCCACCCGCGTCGCACGCGCACATAGATTCGTCATCGCCAGTCCAAATTCCGCGAGACGCCGGTCGTCTTCGCACTTCAGTTCCTCGGAAACCAGCCGCGCGGCATAGAGCAGCCGCCAGAATGGATTGCCGGGACTGGCGAAGTGATGCCCCACCTGCTCCGAGCGAAGACTTGGATTGATTCCCACGAAAAGAATTCGCGGCCGGAGAATCAGGATATCGTGCAGAGGCGCCATGAGAGCGCATATTGCCATTTCCCGCGTTGGCAGGCTCGTGCCAGATTTTTCCGCTTGACCCGACGAGCAAGGTGCCGTAGCACAATTGGAGACTGAAGGAGTATTCCGGATGACGGGAGAGATTCGTGGAATATCGCAATCTGGGCAATTCGGGCCTCAAGGTTTCGGCCGTGGGGTTGGGCTGCAACAACTTCGGGATTCGTAACAATGCGGAGCAGACCCGCGCCATCGTGCATCGCGGCCTCGACGAGGGCATCACGCTGTTCGACACTGCGGACATCTATGGCAACCGCGGCGGCTCCGAGGAATTGCTGGGCAAAGCGCTCGGAGAGCGCCGTCGCGACGTCATCGTGGCGAGCAAGTTCGGGATGGCGATGGGAGATGGTCCCTACCTCCGCGGCGGCTCTCGCCGTTACATCGCCGCCGCCGCTGAGGCGAGCCTGAAGCGCCTGGGCACTGACTATATCGATCTCTATCAGATTCACGCGCCCGATCCTGAGACACCTCAACAGGAAACCCTCGAAGCACTGAGCGATCTCGTCCGTTCCGGGAAGGTTCGCTACATCGGATGCAGCAACTTCGCCGCGTGGCAGACCGTCGATGCGCTCTGGATCTCGCGTGCGAATGGTCTTGCCGCATATGCCTCCGTGCAAAATCAATACAATTTGCTCGACCGGCGGATCGAGCGCGAACTGGTCCCGGTCTGCCGCCAGTTCGGAGTGGGTATTCTGCCTTACTTTCCATTAGCTAGTGGATTTCTCACTGGAAAATACCGGCGCGGCGCCGAGCCGCCCAAAGGCGCCCGGCTTTCTTTGGTGCCGCGTTTGGCTGAACAGACTCTCACCGACAATAACTTCGCGACGCTCGAACGTCTCGACAAATTCGCGCACCATCGCGATCGCACGCTGCTCGAGCTGGCCGTCGGGTGGCTGGCTTCGCAAGCGCAGGTGTCGAGCGTGATTTCCGGCGCGACCAGTCCTGAACAGGTCACCGAGAACGTCAAGGCCGGTAATTGGAAATTGACAATCGAGGACCTCGCCGAGATCGACAAGCTAACGCGTCGCTGAGTCTCGTCTGTTCATCGCTTAATCTTTCGGATCACGCCGCGGATTTTCGCCGGCGCGTTACGGCAGCGCATCGTCGGCTGAATCATCGCACCTGATCTTGCCCCGTACTCAACTTTTATTTTGAGTGGAAATGATCCGCGAGCACCTTCGCGACGCAGCAGGTGAGCTTCTTCGCGGTCGGGATATGCAGAAATTCGTTGGGGCCGTGGGCATTGGCGTGTGGACCGAGCACCCCGGTGATCAGAAATTGGGCTTCGGGAAACCGCTCGCCGAGCATCCCCATAAATGGAATCGTGCCGCCTTCTCCCATGTAGGCGGCCGGCTTGCCGAAGTAGTCACTCGACGCCTCGTCAAGACTCCGCTCGAGCCACGGCGAGAGAGTGGGCGCATCCCAGCCGCTCGCGCCCCAATTTGGTTCGAAGCTCACCTTGCATCCATAGGGCGGATCCTTTTCCAGAATGCTTTTCAGTTTTTGCGACGCGATCTTCGCGTCAACCGTCGGCGGCAGCCGGAGCGATAGACTCACCGCCGTCGAGGCGCGTAGCACGTTGCCCGCGTTTCCGGTCGGCGGCAGACCGTCCGCGCCGATCACGGACAGTGCCGGCCGCCACGCGCGGTTGAGGATCAGCTCGGTCGTATCGGTGCTTACGGGACCGGCGCCCTTCGCAAACGGAAACTTGGAATGGATATCCTCACCGAGCACTGCCGCCGTCGCTCTCGCCTGCTTGAGGCGTGCTTCGGGAATCGTCGCGTGAAACTCCGGCGCCAGCACCTTTCCCGTCGCCTCGTCCTCTACGCGGCTGATCAGCTGACGCACGATGCGGAAACTGTCGGGCACGATTCCGCCGGCGTCGCCTGAATGGACGCCTTCGGTAAGCACCTCGACGCTGAGTTTTCCGCCGACCAGGCCGCGCAGCGACGTGGTCGACCAGAGTTGCTCATAGTTGCCGCATCCCGAGTCCAGCGCGATACACAGGCTCGGCTGCCCGATCCGCTTGGCCAGATGCTCGATATAACGTGGCAGGTCGAAACTGCCGCTCTCTTCACAGGCCTCTATGATCACCACGCATCGCGCATGCGGGATCGATTGCGCCTGGATCGCTCCGATCGCGCCGAGACACGCGAACATCGCGTACCCATCGTCGGCGCTGCCGCGGCCATAAAGACGCTCCCCCTCGATCACCGGATTCCACGGACCGAGACCTGTTCGCCATCCGGTCATCTCCGGCTGCTTGTCCATGTGCCCGTAGAGCAGCACGCAATCTTTGGAGTCGCCGGGAATATCGGCGAACAGCAGCGGTGTGCGGCCCGCGAGCCGCACGACTTCCACAGTCATCCCCTTAAGCGGTTGGCGGCGCGCCCAATCTTTAAAGCGCGCGACCGCGCGGTCCATGTGCCCGTGCGCCTGCCACTCGCGATCGAAAGCGACCGACTTGTTGGGGATCCTAATGTACTCGACCAGTTCGGAAACCACGGACTCTTCCCAGAGCCGATCGACGTGACCGCGTATCGATGCCTTATCCATGGCGCAAAGCCTACGCGAGATGCATGCGGGTTGGCAAAATCATCCGAGCCACGATTTTTGAGGAGAAAGATTCCAAGTCGATTTGTGCCGATAGTTCAAATAGAAACGAAGGGGCCGCAACCCGCAAGCGCGCTCCCGAGAAATCATGTCCGCGACACCAGGCACCGCAACCGTCCTCTCGCATCGCGATTTTCGCCGTTATCTGAGTGCGGGCTTCCTCCTTATCCTCGCTATCCAGATTCAATCGGTGGCAGTCAGCTGGCAAGTTTACAGCATCGCGCATACTCCGCTGGCGCTCGGTTACGTCGGACTCTTCCAATTCCTTCCGATGATGGCCTGCACGATCCCCGCCGGGCACCTGGCGGACCGCTTCGATCGCAGATTGATCCTGGTAATCAGCTACTCGGTCGCGGCGATTACGGCGGGCTTTTTTCTGACGCTGGCGTTGACGAGGACCACCGTCATCTGGCCGTTCTATGCAGTGCTCGCGCTGTTCGGAGCTGCACGCGCATTTGCCGGACCGGCGGCGCAATCGTTTGTTCCGCTGCTGGTG
>JBGPNU010000048.1:0-14202 GCA_041487675.1 Binatus sp. (SeqCode) | reverse complement strand
CTTCACGTACGAGGTGTATTGATTAGACATTCCAAGCAAACGCAAACGGTAACCGATCTCGCGCGCGCGGGCAACCAAAGGATCGTGCGGGAGCTATCCTGCCAATAATCCTATCACGGTAAGGGCATCGGATGCGGGCGAATCGCACTCTTCGCCAAAAGACTTCATTTCCCCGCCATGGGTGCAGAGCCTGGCCCCTGGCAGGCGACCGTTGTGGGGGGATTTGCTAGGCTTTCGCGCGCGTGCCTAACCCGACCATGGATCGCGAACGTATCGTCCAGCTTTTCTTCTTCGGCTTTCTGGCCGTCATGGCCTATGAGCTGTACGAATTACTGCTCCCATTCCTGACTCCGATCGCGTGGGGAATTCTGCTCGCCTTTGTGGCGCATCCGGCCCTGATCGAAGTCGAGAAATACGTCAAGCGGCGCTCGCTGTCGTCGGCAATTATCAGCCTCGTGATCGGCCTCGGAGTCTTCATCCCCGCAATCTGGCTCTCGGGCCGGCTGGTGGTCGAGGCGCAGGCGCTCTACAGCCAGGCTACCCAGTTGGTGAGCAGCGGAGGAGTAGCCAAGATCCACGACCAAGTGATGCGGACCGATCTCGGCGCATGGATCGCAAAAAAGATGGGCGAGCGCGGTTACAAGCTCGATGAAGAGTTGCCCAAGCTCACCTTGCAGGCAGCGCGGCTGACGAGCGACTACGCGGTCAAGAATGCGACCCAGGCCGCACGAAATGTCTTTACCTTCATCATCGACGTCGGTATTGCGCTGCTCGCGTTCTTCTACCTGCTGCGCGACGGCGACGAGTACTACAAGGGCCTGCAGGACCTGACGCCGCTGCATGAAGACGACAAGAAAGCGATCTTCGATACCCTGCGCACCACGCTCTCCTCGGTGATGCGAGGCCTGATGCTGAGCGCGGTGCTGCAAGGCGTGACGATTGGCCTCGGCATGCTGATCTTCGGGATGCCCTACTGGCTGTTTCTTGCGATCGCGTCGGCGGCTGCGGGCCTGATGCCGATTGGCGGCACCGCGCTGGTGTGGCTCCCGGCGATGCTTTACCTCGGGTTCGCTTCGGGATGGTCGGCGGCGATTGGCCTCGGCATCTGGTGCGCGATCGCGCTCGCAGTCATCGACAACTTCATCAAGCCGCTCGCGATGAAGCATGGCACCGGGCTGCCGACGCTCGCGCTGTTTCTCGGTATCCTCGGCGGACTCGAAGCTTACGGTCCGCTCGGGCTGTTCCTCGGCCCGGCGATCATGTCGATATTCGCCGCGCTGCTCCGCGTGTATCGAAAGGAATACGCCGGCGGCCGCAAAGCCGCGTGAGCGCGCGACGAGCGAAAAGAAGAGTGCGAATTAAAGGGACGAGAAGTTCCATTTCCATTCAAGAGAAGCGCAATGCGATTGCGTGTGCGTGCGCATTCCCGCAATAGTGAGACCCAGAGCAGGAAAGGCAATCAGCATATGGCGCTCAATGAAGATTCCGGATTCGAGTCGCGCATCGGAAAAGGCACCAAGGCTTCGGGCAAGCTAATCTTTCGCGGTCCGGTGAAAATCGAGGGCGAGGCGGAGGGCGAGATCACCGGTGACGAAGTCATAATCGCGCCCGGCGCCGTGGTGAGCGCGCGGATTTCCGCGGGCAAGGTCACTATCGCGGGCGCGTTCACCGGTGAGGTGACTGCGCGCGAGCGGGTCGAGCTGATGCCTACGGCGCGCGTGCAGTGCACTATCAGCACGCCGAGCCTGGTGCTCAACGAGGGCGCGCAATTCGACGGTGACTGCAAGATGCCGAACAAAAAGATCGCCGCGTAGCAGGCTGGTCACGTCGCATTGCTGTTAGCGGGCGCGGGCGAGACCAGCACGGTGTCGATGCCGCGAGCGTCGTGGCGGCGAAGGACGCATCCCGCATCGTCGATCACGATTTCCTCGGCGTCACCCATCCGCGGTTCGTAAATCCAGACATGTGCGTCGATCCCGCGCCGCCGGCAGGTCTGCTTGCTGGTCGCGGCGACGAGAGTATTGGGATCGATCGCGGCCATCCGCCCGGTCAATCGGGTCTGCCCGCGCGCACGGATGTGCGCGATCGTAAGCGCGCGGAAAATGACCAGGTCGGCATCCACTTCGCGGTAACGCCCGAGCTTGATGGTGAGGTTGTTGCGGCTTCCCATCGCGCTTACATTCCCGCGGATAAAATCGTCGGACGACTCGTAGGTCGCGTTGCGCACGAACGGCCCGCGGCTATAGCGAACGACGACGAGCCGGACCAGGCCGTCGGGGTCGAGCTCGGCTTCCACCTCGTACACATTCGATCCGATTGCGGGGCGCCTGACGCCGCGAATCTTGCCCGAGGCGAGGGTTTCCTCTTCGGTTGCTATCAATTCGCCGGCGCGGCGGATCTCGTAGCGGAATTCGCCCTCGGGAATCAGCATGGTGAAAACCTATCGGCTGCGATAGAGACGAACAAGTTTGCCGCGCGCGCGGGCGCAAATCGGGAGGATCCAAAAAACCCAGAATTCCTGAAACCTCACGCAGGTTTCAGACTTCCCGTCGGGAAGAAGATGAAGATGCGGCCCTGACGGGCCTGTTAGAACTATAGACGAGGGGAGAAGAGGAGACTTTTGATGAACTGGCAGGAGCACTATAAATCGCGCACGATTTCCGCCGAAGAAGCGGCAACGATGGTGAAGCCGGGGATGCGGGTGCATTTTCCGCTCGCATCGGGATCCGTGATGCAACGGGCGTTGGCGGCGCGCGGCAAGTCAATAGGCGGAGTGGTCGAGCTCAGGATGTCGTCGCCGCTGGTCGATCCCGGATGGTTTGGCGGCGATGCGGCCGCGCACTTCAACGTGGAGTTCGAGCTGTTTATCGGCAATCTCGGGCGTCCGTCGCACGATCGGCGAACCGCGACCTACCTGCCCAATTTATTTTCAACCGGCTTTAAGGCGCACGACGAGCGGCCCGCCGAAGACAAGCCGATAGATTTTACTTTCGTCAACGTCACCGAACCCAACGCAAAGGGATATGTGAGCTTCGGGCCGCATCAGTGGAACAAACGGATGTACGTGCGCCGCGCGCGCCACGCGATCGCGGAGGTTGACTCGAACATGACGCGCACCCATGGCGACGTTTATGTTCATGTGTCCGAGTTCGATTACTTCGTGGATGGAACGCCGCCGCCGCCGGACATGGCCGCTATCGAGCGGGAGCTTGCGGCGATGGACGCGGAGAAGCGCGATGGTATCCGCGCGATCATCGCGGCCGAGGGTGTCGATCGAATCTGGCCGATCATTCAATACCTGCAACGCTCATCGCTTGCCGATCTGCGCGTATTGCTCGGGCTCGCGCCGCCGCCCGAGGAGTTCAAGGCGCTCGCGGGATACCTCGGCGAACTGGTCGAAGACGGCGTGACGATTCAGATTGGAGTGGGAGATCCGAGCTCGCAGATGCCGCGGCTGGGCGCGTTCGATCGAAAGCACGATCTCGGGCTGCATACGGAGATGGTGGCGCCGGGAATCGCGCGGCTGGTGGATGCGGGAGTGATCACGGGCCGGCGCAAGACGATCCATCCGGGCAAGGCGATAGCAATCGCGTGGTCGGGGTCCGATCCCGACGATTTGCGGATTATCGACGACAATCCCGGGTTCGAACTCTACGATCCGGAGTATGTGCTGAGACTCTCGACGGTAGCGGCGAATTATCGGCAGACCTCGATCAACAACGCGATCAGCGTCGATCTCACCGGGCAGATAAATTCGGAGACCGTGCTGGGCGCGCGCATGATGAACGGCACCGGGGGACAGCCTGAAACTCATATCGGCGCGTTCCTGTCCCCGGGCGGACGGGCGATCACGCTGTTGCCGTCCACCGCGGTCGGTGGGGCGATTTCGCGAATCGTGCCGCAATTCGAGGCGGGCGCGTTGGTGACAATTCCGCGATACTTCGCCGATACGGTAGTGACCGAATTTGGAATCGCGCGCCTGCTGGGCAAGAACCATCGCGAGCGCGCCGCTGAATTGATCGCGATTGCTCATCCCGACCATCGGGCCGAACTCAAAGAGGCGGCGATGCGGCTGTTTGGTTAGGAGTCCTACGGCAACCGTTTGAGTGCTGAATAGCTCAATCAGACGCTGTTTGCCCCATTAACGTCTTGACTCATGGGCGAAAATAATCCAATGAGGGGGTCTATAGCGTAGTTCAACTTTTGTGATAGCTTATTGGCCAGCCTAGGATTAGATAGGCTCGTTAAAGAGGGATTGAACGGATGCCATCCTCGACAAAAGTCCTGACCGTCAATGAGCTCGCGGAATATTTGCGAGTACATCGCTCGACAATTTATCGCTTGCTCAAGAAAGGCCAATTGCCCGGTTTCAAAATTGGAAGCGACTGGCGTTTCAACGTCGAGGTTATAGATGAATGGCGGTTGCGGCAGGGGCCGGGCGTGCTTTCTGAAGAAGGCACCGAGTAGCAGGGCTTAGCGCGCCACGAATCGGCGCGGCTTCTTTTAATCGACGCATTTTGCTCATCTGACCGAAGGTGCGACTGAGGTCAGTTTCGTTTCTTCATTTCAATCGAACACCAAATTTTGATTTCGCCGATGCGAAGTTGGCGCGCGCCCCGCATGCGCAGCTAGACTGCGGCCAATGCCGACCGACGTATCCAGCAAGACACGACTATTCACCGAGTCCGTGATCCGCGAGATGACGCGGCGAGCGCTCAAGTCCGGCGCGGTAAACCTGGCGCAGGGATTTCCCGACTTTGCGGCGCCAACCGAGATCAAAGAAGCCGCCAAGCGAGCGATCGACGAGGAATATAATCAGTACGCGATCACGCACGGATCGCCGAATTTCCGGCGCGCGATTGCGGACAAGGTGAACGAGTACAACCGCATCCCGTGCGACCCGGAGCGCAACATCACGGTGACCTGCGGCGCGACCGAGGCGATGATCGCGGCGATGCTCGCGGTGATCAACCCGGACGACGAGGTAATAATCTTCGAGCCGTTTTACGAGAACTACGGTCCGGATGTAATCCTGGCCGGTGCGACGCCGCGCTACGTGGCGCTGCGCGATCCGGACTTCTCGATCGATCGAGCGGAACTGGAGGCGGCGTTCGGACCGCGAACCAAGGCAATCATCGTGAACACGCCGCACAATCCTAGCGGCAAGGTCTTCACGCGCGCGGAGCTCGAAGCGATCGCCGCGCTATGCAGGCATTACGACACGCTCGCGATCACGGACGAAATTTACGAGCACATTATCTTTGACGGCGCGCGCCACTTGTCGCTTGCGAGCCTGCCGGGGATGGCGGAGCGAACGATTACGATTAGCGGGCTCTCGAAGACCTACTCGATTACGGGATGGCGGCTCGCGTATGCGATCGCGAGCGAGCGGCTCACGTCGGCGATACGCAAGGTGCATGATTTTCTGACGGTCGGCGCGCCGCATCCGCTGCAGGAAGCCGGCGCGGCCGCACTGAGGCTGCCGGAATCGTTCTACACAGAGCTGACAGCGATGTACACGCGCAAGCGCGGCGCGCTGTATGCGGCGCTAACCGCGGCGGGCCTCGAGTGCGGCAAACCCGACGGCGCCTACTACATCGTGGCGGACATTGGGAAGTTGGGATTCAAGGACGACTTCGCGGCAGCGGATTTCATCCTCGAAGATGTGGGCGTGGCGGCGGTTCCGGGTTCGAGCTTTTACCATCGCCCGGAACTGGGGCAGCGGAAGATTCGATTCACATTTTCGAAGAGCGACGAAACTCTTGCGGCCGCGGCCGACCGGCTGAGCCATCTGCAGGAAAAGCTGTCTGGCAGACTCAAGGAAAAGTAATTTCCTCAGAGGAGAATTTGGAATTCGGACCCTCACCCGACGCTCGAAGACGAGCGTCGGCCTCTCCCTGTCAGGGAGAGGCAAATATTCAGGAGGCTTTCTTGCGACCGGGAATCGCGCGTAACTGCGGGCGTTCGATACCGCCGGACAGATACACCAGCACCGTCCATGCGCTGCGCGTGAGCGGATAGCATAGCAGCACGCTGCCGGCTGCGATCGTACAGAGAATAAAAATCTGTACAGTGTCGGAAACGCGGGTTGCGAACGCGAGGAATACCCAGCAGACCAGGAATGCGCACGACGCCACCGCGTAGTCGAGGTACATCGCGCCCAGCGACTCGCCCGGATCTTTCCAGAACACGACGTGGCATCGCGGGCATTCGCGATTCATTTTGAAGTGCGAGCGGAAGATTGCGCCACGGCCGCATACGGGGCATTGGCAATTCAGCGCGCGCTTTATCAGCACCGATGCGGATTCAGTAGCCACAAGCGTTAATCTAACCACGCGGCGCGATTAAGGCGACCCGTTATGGCTTTGCCTTCTCCTCGAGAGCGGGCGCACGGGTACCGGGCTCCGACATAAAGCCGGCGGGCAAATCACGCGTCGGTGAAATACGAATCGCGACTATCTGCCCGGAATCCAGCTTGGCGCGAGAGGGACGCGCAAACCCGATTCGCGCGAGCAAATATTTCTTGGGAAACTGCTCGATCACCAGGTCCTGGAGACTCTTGTCCTGGACGATTTCCGCATGGCCGATGAATGCCGGCCCGGTGCGCGAGCCGATCCAGACCAGCGCCGGGCTGCCGCGCTTGATTCGCCGGGCCTTCCAACTGTCGGGCCCTGTCTCGATCAGCACCTGGTTGTCGCGGGTGGTGATGAACCAAACCGGTACGGCCCTGCTCTGGTTGCCGTCCTTGCGGACGGTGGCGATGTAGATGTAGGTCGATTTCGCGAGCGCAGTCGCGTCGCGCTGGGAAGTCGCGGAGACTCCGAGTCCTGCCGACGCGGCAAGCGTGAAGAGAATCGTTGCGGCGCCCCTGATGAACTTCATTTTCTTTGCCTTGCTCAATCGCCGAGATAGCGCCGGCGTACGAAGACTTCACCGAGGAAGAGCGCGATTACAAGCGGAATCAGCCACGGGTCGGCGCTCCGGCGGAACACAACGGTCTGACCGGTATGGCGCGCGACGATCGACGCGGGCGCGTCGAATGTGCCGTGGGTCACGGTGGATAGTCGCCGCAGGAGGTCGAGATTGGCGGGCTTGATGCGCAGTTCAGCGCGATCGGCCGGAATCGATCCGGCGGCGGCAAATTCGCGCTGCTCGAGGACTTTTTCGGAATCTCCCGCCTTGATCATTAACGTCGCGACGTATTTGCCGCGGGGCAGAGGACCGACCTCACCACGATAGAGCGAGGCATCGGTCTCGGTCATCGCGACATCGATCGCGCGCCCGGGGCCGGTAATCCGGCAGACGAGGTTGCCGACCGGATTGGGGTCGGCTTTTTCCGCTTCGACGGTGATCGATCCGTCAGGCGAGCCATGTAGACGGGTCGTGAAGAGCCCGGAGTCGCCCTGGCGCATCGTCCAGCTCGCGAGCTGCGACCAGAATTCCGCGTAGCGGTTCCACCTTATCCAACTGAGGGTCGCGAGCGAGTCGGGCTCGGCGGCGAATATCGCGGTACGGCCGAGACTGTATTGCCAAGACGCGAGCAGCGGCGCCGATTTGTCGGCGCGAGCGACCTTGAGCGCGACTTGCGCACCGTCCTTGGGTTCGGTCGCGGCAAAGAAATCTATTGGCGGAATCTCATCGATGCTGATGCCGGACAGCATCGCGGTTGCGTCACCGGTTTCCACGGTAGTTTTACCCTGTTTGCGCCGGTTCATCGCCTCCCGGGTGAGTCCGACCAGCAGAAGGGGCAGCTTCTCGATGTCCTGCACGCGATAGAAGACGCCGCCGGTAGCCTGCGCGAAGTCCTGGAGCAGGCGCAGGTTGGCGAGGTCGGGGCCGATGCGGATGGTTGAGACGGGGATATGCCGGCGGGAAAATTCCGCGATCAGATCGTCATGGTCGTGATACTGGCGGTTGGTGTCGCCGTCGGTCAGCAGAATGATCTGCCGGACCGGAACACCACTTTGCAGAATTTCGCGCTCCGCAATTTCAAGCGCGTCTTTGAAGTCGGTGCCGCCGCCGGGTTGGAGCCGGTCGATGCGGTTTTCGAGTTCGGCGCGATCATCTCCGAGCGGCTGCATATGGGCGAGCACGTAAGGCTGCGAGTCGAACGCGATTACGCCGGCGAAGTCGGTATCGTCGAGCTGACGGAGCAGGGCGATCGCTGCTTCCTTGGCGTAGCGGATACGCTCGCCGTCGCGCACCGCCGGGTAGCGCGAGTCATAACTCATCGAGTTCGAGCGATCGATGCATAGATAGACGGCGATCGGCTCGCGCGAGGGCGGCGGCGGCTGCGGCATGAACTTTACCGGAAGCGCCTTTTCCAATTCGCCGCCCGCAAGCTTTTCCTCGCGCAACGTATCTCCGGTGGCGACCAGTCCGCCGCCATAATCGGCGACGTAGCGATTAAGCGCATGCTGCGCCGCGGGCGTCAGCGAGCCCTCGGGCATTTCGTCGAGGATCACGAGCTGGTATGGCAGGTAATCCACCGGATGCTCGCCAAGGCTGCGCGGCGACACGAAATCGATCTGGTACTTGCGCATCTTGAGCGCGGTCACGAGGCTCGACGGCGGCGTGGTCGATACGATCAGTATCCGCGGCGCGCCGGTCACGGTGATGGCGGCCTCGACGCGCGGATTCAGCGCGACGCGGGGCGGAGCGACCGCGACCTCAGCACTCATCAGGTATGCGCCGGCGCGATCGATTCGATACGGCAGCTCGAAGCGGTTGAGGCCGGGTTTGAGCGCGATCGATTCTCCGCCCACGGGCGCGTCGTCACGGTAAAGCTTGAGCATCGCGGTGACCGGCGAACGCGACTCGCTATCGACATCGATTCTAAACGCGAAGCGCTCGCCGGAACGCGCCGTGCCGGGCGATTCGAAATTGGTCACGGCGACTCGCTCGGTTGCCGATGGCGGCGGCGCGGCGGCGTAAATCCGCACGCCGTCTTCGAGCATGGTGGGAACTTCCGCCATCGCGGAATCCTCGGTTTCATTCCCGTCCGACAGCAGCACGATTCGCTTGTCCGCGTCGGAAGGAAAAAGGCTCTCGGCCGCGGTCAGCGCGCCCGCGATATTAGTCGCGCCGCCATCCGCGCCATTGCCGAGATGGCCGAGCAGACGCGGATCGGTGAGCGGCGCAAGCAGCCGGGCATCGCGGCCGAAGCCGACCACGCCGAGTTGGTCAGTCGGCGCCATCGCGGCCTTCAACTCTTCGACCCGCGTACGCATCCAGTCCTGCTGATCGGGCAACATCGAGCGCGACTGGTCGAGCGCCGCCACCACGGCGACACTCTTCGCAGCGATACGGCCCGGAACGCGCAGCCCCGCGAGCATCGCGACCAGCGCTACGACGCAGGCAACGCGCAATGCGGCCGAAGCCGCGCCGGCGAGCCGCATCCCGCCGCGCATCGCGACAATTCCCGGCATCGCGGCGAGCGGCGCGAGCGCGAGCAGCCAGAGAAGCATCGGCCGATCAAACATGCCGCATCCCCCAGCGAGTAGCATGTCGAATCAACACCGCGGATTCGACCATCAACGCGAGCAGCGCCAGCGCGACCAGGAGGAAAACCAGCGGATGCACTTCTCTGGCGGGCTCAACCCCGGCCGCGGCAGACGCCTTTTCAGCGGGCGGGCTCGATTCGGCCACCGGCTTCGCGCCGAGGTCTGACTCGGTCGCGTCGTAGTAATTTGCGAACAGGCGAGTCGTGAGAGATCCCGACTCGATCGAGTAGCGGCCCGCCTGCAGCGGGCGGATTCGCACGCGGCCAAATCGATCGGCCGCGACGACCCGAACGCTTCCATCAGGCTGCGTAACGCGTGCGTTCGCGATTGCCGGAACGCTCACGTAAGCGCCGGTCGAAACGATCTGAACGTCACGCGGCGCGGTGAGTTGCTTAAGCAGATCGACGGTGAGGATCAGCGCGTCGAGATGGTCGGGGGCGAGCAGGAGATGGTTGCGGACGTCGAACGCGATCAGACCGACGGGGCCGCCCGACGCGTGTCCAATCGCGGCGACCGGAATCGAACGATGTCCCGCGCCGGCGGCACTCGCGATTGAATCCATCCATTCGGGGAGCGCGACGATTCGAGTCGCACCGAGGGTCAGAGATTCGCCACCGCCCGACGCGCCGATTGATTCTCCGTGGAGGTCCACACTCGCGAGGTTGCCATCGACTGAGATTCCTGCCGGGGACGGCGCGCCACTTTTGTTTTGTGGCGGATAAATGAGGAGCGTGGAGGCAGCCGCGATCGCGGGCATATAGCAGTCGTGCATCACGACCAGCTCGAGCGGCTTCGCATCGGCGCCGATGGGGTTCGCTTCGGGACGATAGCGCGAGGGATCCGCAGTCTCGATTTGGAAATTCGAGTTGAGCGCAAGCAGCACCCGCGCGAGATCGTCACGCACCGCCGCGTCGGGCGAGAGCACCAGCACGCGCGCCGCGCGATCTGACGCGGCGTAGGCGTAGCGGCTGTTGTCGGCCTCGATCGCATCGGAGGTAAGGATCCGCGCATGCAGGACGCCGCCGGTCATGAGCGGTCCGAACGGCACCACAGCCTGCTCACGCGGCGAGAGCATCAGGGTGTGATGAAACACTTCGCCGGCGCCGAGATCGATCGCAAGCTCGCATAGATGCGGCCGCGCGGAGAAGTTGCGAATCACGGCGCGTCCCCTGGTGGCGCCGGGGGTGCCCGGATCGAGCGAAACTATCGCTAGATTTGCCGCTAGATTTGCCGCGAGATTTGCATCGCCGGCGCCGAGCAGGTGGAAATTTACGTGCGCGGCAGAGGCGACATCGGCAAGGACGGTGTTCGGGGGCGGCCGATCGGCAAAGAGATCGATTTCGGAAGCGCCGCGCGCGCGCATCAGAGCGGCTCTGAGAGCGGCCGTGCGTGCAGGCACCGCCATCGCCACCAGTTCGTCGAGGGCTTTGCGCAGCGCGACCAGATTCGCGCTCTGGGGATGGCGCAGCTCAGCTTCGAGCGCATATCCAATGACACTGAATTCGTCGCCAACCGGCGCCTGGTTGATTATTTCGAGCGCGTCGTGGCGGGCTCGGTCCAGCCGCGTGGCTTGGTCCTGGCCATCGCGCGCGCTCATCGCTGCGCCCAGATCAAACACCAGCGCGTGAGTCCGGCCGTGTCCCATAGATGGCGGGCGCATCACGTACATGCCGGCTAATCCGAGAGTCAGCGCCGCCAGCGTCGCCATCTCGAGCCAGAACATCGGGTCGAGCCGCACATGGCGGACACTCGCGACCGGCGCGGGCGCTTCATCGAAGAGCATGAGACTCGACACGTCGAGGGTGGGACGCGAGCGCGAGCGCAGATAGATCAGCACCAGCATCGCGAGGCTGAGTGCGTAAACGAAGTTTTGCGGACTTAGAAAACCCACGGCTATCTCCAAAATCCCGCGGGGCGGGCTATCTCACAATCCCGAGCAGCGGGAGTTCGCGTTCCATGAAGTCTTCGAAAGAGCTGGCGCCGAACGCCTGCGCATAGGTAATCGCGTGGGTCGTGCAGATTTCGCGGACCCGGCTTGCTATCTGTTCGACCTTGCGGCGTAGTGCGGCCGCGGTCGAGGGGCCGAAGATCGTCTCGCGGATTTCGCCGGTCTCGGCGTCGCGCACGCGAAACAGTCCGGGCGGATACGAGCCGGTGCTCTCCTGCTCGCCCATCACGTGTATGACCTTCACCTCATGGCGCGCCGCGACCAGTCGTTTGAGCGCCTCTTCGGCGTCACTCTCGCTCACCAGAAAGTCCGAGATGACGACGACGGTTCCGGCCGGACGGCGCTGGAGCAACAACTGATCGACGGCCGCTCCGAGACGCGTCTCGCCACCTGATTTGACCGACATCACAAATGGCTTGAAGTTGAGGTAGGACTCGCGGCGGCGATGGAACGCAGTGGTTTCGAGCTTCATCGCGCCACGGCGCATCGAGAACGCGCCGATTCGGACCGCGTCATTGTCGGCCATTCCGATGTATGCGAAGGCGGCGCCGATCGCGAGCGCGAGACCGAGCTTGTCGTCGCGCTCGGGGAGTCCCATCGATGCGCTGGCATCGACCAGCGAAGTAATCTCGACCTGGCGATCGGCGCGGTAGGTGCGAATTATCAGATCGTCGAGGCGCGCGAACGCATTCCAGTCGAGAAAGCGAAGGTCGTCGCCGGGCGCATAGTCCTTAAAATTTTCGGGTTCGATGCCGAGACCCTGGATTCTGCCGAGCGCGCGCTGTCCGGCACGCACCGTGCGCGCCCGCTTGATGCCGAGCACCAGCAGGTCGAGCTTGCGCAGAAACTCGGGCTCGAAAGCGCGCGCCTCGAGCATCGTGGCGACCTATACTCGCGCGGCGCGAACCGACTTGATGACGCGCTCGACGATGTGGGCGGCGTCGATTCCGTCGGAATGCGCGGCGTAGTTAAGCATGATGCGATGCGCAAGCGCGGAGACTGCGATGCGCTCGATGTCCTCGCGCGCGATGTTGGCGCGGCCGTCGAGCAGCGCGCGGACCTTGGCGCCCAAAATAAGCGCCTGCGCGCCGCGCGGACTCGAGCCGAACATTACGTAGCGATTCACCATCTCGTCGTGCACGCCCCTGGCCTCGTCGGCGACGAAGCGCGAGTTCTGCGGCTGGGTGGCTCGCACCAGGCGCGCCGCATAAATCTCGAGCTCGGGGGCAGCCATCACGTCGCGCACCAGGCGCTTCAGCGACTCGATCCTCACCGGCGCCTCACTTGGGTCGAAGAGCGGGTCGATGCCCGCATCTTCGGGGCCGGTGGTGGACGAGATGATCCGCGTGAGTTCGCCCTCGTCGGGATAATTCAGGCGGACTTTGAAGAGAAAGCGGTCGAGTTGCGCTTCGGGCAGCGGATAGGTGCCTTCCATCTCGATCGGATTCAGCGTCGCCATGACGAAATACGGCGGCTCGAGCTTGTAAGTGGTGCCGGACACGGTGACCTGCAACTCGGCCATCGCTTCGAGCAGCGCGGACTGGGTCTTGGGCGTAGCGCGGTTGATCTCGTCGCCGAGCAGGATATGGCAAAACGCGGGACCGGGCTGGAAGGTGAACTCGCGGCGTCCGTCTTCACCGGACAGGATGACGCGGGTACCGGTGATATCCGCGGGCATCAGATCGACGGTGAACTGGATTCGATTGAAGCTCAGATTGAGCGCGAGTCCGAGGGTTTTGACCAGCGTGGTTTTGCCGGTGCCGGGAACGCCCTCGATGAGCACGTGGCCGCCCGCGAACAACGCGGAGAGCAACTCCTCGACGGCCTGTTCGTGGCCGATGATCACCTTATGGATCTCAGCCTGGATACGCCGAAAGGTGCGGGCAAAATCCGCAACGGTCGGCGTTTCCACCAAAGCGTCATTCATCTTTCAAATACCCGCTTAATAGTCGTTCGATCTTCGGCCGGCACTGCGGCGCGCGCGACCGGCTCGTCGGGCTCCTGGCTGATATTGAGCGGAGTGCGAACCTTGGGCGGAACGTAGGCGTGGCCGGCGCCTTTCGCACCGCGATCGATGGGCCGCGCCTCGATTGCAATCTCGAAGCCTTCGGTGCCGAGTTTCGACGCCGCGGGCGCACCGAACAAGCTGTCCGGATCGGCGCCGATTCCATGCGCCTCTCCGCCGTTGCTGCCATTCTCGCCGCCCTGCTGGATGCTGCGATCGATGGCGGCGTCCTGATTGGTGGGATTGTCCTTGCCGCTGCCGAGTTCCGTACCGTTCTCACCGTTGCGGTTTGACGAAGGCCACTTATTGGGTGGGCGCGAATCGTCCTGGCGCGGGAGGTTCAATTCATTTTTGGATCCTGGTTGATCCTGCTTGAATTGCCCGGCGACATCTCCGTGGCGATTCTTTTTCGCGTCGGGCGCGCGATGAATCGGGTCGTGCTGCTGGTCCGTGCCCGCGTCGGCGAGCCGCAAATTGAGGCGCTGCCTAGGCGGCTGCTGTCCGGTGAGCTTGCTCTGAAAATGACCGGCCATATCGCGCGCGCGGTTCACGAGTTGGTTCAGCGAATTGCCCGCGGCATCGCCGGCGGCGGGATTCTCGCGAGCGAGCTTGTCCTGTAGGCGGCGCATGGTTTCCGGATCGGCGCTGACCTGCATCCCGGATTCATCGCCGGGTTCGGCGGCGCGCAGGTGGAGATCGTCGAGATCGACGGTGAGGTCGTTCACCGTGTCGCCGGGCGCAATTGG
>JBGPNU010000047.1:0-14497 GCA_041487675.1 Binatus sp. (SeqCode) | reverse complement strand
TCATGCCGAGCGGCTTGAGAAATTCCTCAAGCAGAATTTCGCCCGGATGAATCGGCGGCAGTTTCTTTGCACGGGCCATCGTCTCGCCTCCTCAGTGATAATCAACGATCTCCACATCAAATGCGTCGCGCTCGCGCCATCTGAAGCAGAGACGCCATTGATCGTTGACCCGGATGCTGTGCTGGCCCTGGCGGTCGCCGTGAAGTTCCTCCAGCCGGTTTCCGGGCGGAACCATCAAATCCCGCAACGATTGCGCGTTGTTCAACATCGTGAGTTTGCGGCGCGCGGCGTTTTCGATGCTTTGAAAGCGCGGACAGCGCCGACGGGTGAAAATCGCCTCGGTGTCCTTGCTCCGGAACGTCCGGATCACGGCGACAGCGTATTACGGCTTACGTAATATGTCAATAATGGCGGGGGCACACGAACGATGCCTGCTCGATCCCAAAGACGACATCACGCTTTCCAGCTTGCAGCGGGCGGCGGCGATGGTTGGCCACCGAGTGATAATCGAGCTGGTGTCTGGGTGCTGCTGTTTGTACTCTGCTACAGTCATTTGCACCCCTCCTCACGCGGGCAGGTAATGCGTCTTGCGTTTGATCAGGACGGTGCGCTCGATTTCGACGACCACGGTGCCGTCGGGCTTCTTGCCAACCAGCTTGAACTTCACCAGTCCGGCGTCGGGGCGATCCGAATCGCGCTTTTCGAGCACCGTCGATTCAGCGTAAATCGTATCGCCGTGGAAAACCGGATTGGTATGCCTGCCGTTGTCCATCTCGACTTCGGCAAGAGCATTCTCGCTGGTGTCCTCTGACGCCAGCCCGACCGTAAATGCGAGCACTATGCCGCCATACACCAGCAGCTTCCCGCCGACGTACGCGTCCGGGTTTCTGTCGATCAAATCCTGGTTGAAGTGCAGCTCGGCAGTATTCATCACGAGCGAAGTGAAGATGTGATTGTCGGCCTCGGTGATGGTGCGGCCGCGCTGATGAATCAGCGTGTCGCCGACCATGAAATCCTCGAAGTAGCTTCCGTCGCCGGTGATGCTCATCGCGGGGTGCGCCCTATTCTCAATTCTGCTCCATGATTCGCCGGCCGATTACCTCGTACTGGATTTCGCTGGTGCCTTCGAAAATCGAGAGCACGCGCGCGTCGCGCCAGAAGCGTTGCGCCTCGAACTCCATCGAGTATCCGTAGCCGCCATGCACCTGCATCGCCTCGCGCGTCACCCGCTCGGCCATCTCGGCGGCGAACGCCTTGGCAAGTCCGGCCTCGTAGTCGCATCGCTTGCCGGTGTCCTTTTCGGCGGCTGCGAAATAGCAGAGCTGGCGCGCAGCTTCGATCTCGACCGCCATGTGCGCGAGCTTGTGGCGGATCACCTGGAAGTCGCCGATTGGCTGTCCGAACTGGGTGCGCTGCTTGGCGTATTTGGTCGCACATTCGAACGCCGCCTGCGCTACGCCGACGCCGCGCGCCGCGGTCTGGATTCGCGCCGCCTCGTAACTCGCCATCAACTGGTAAAATCCGCGCCCTTCCTGTCCGCCAATCAGATTCGCCGCGGGAGCGAACGCGTCGTCGAACTGGAGCGCGTAGCTGCGCATCCCGTGGTAGCCGACGGTCGGGATTGGCGAGCCGGTCAACTGCGGCGGCATGAAGCCGTCGCCGGGCTCTTTCTCGAACAGGATCAGCGAGAGGCCCTTGTGCTTCTTCGACAGGTCGGGATCGGTCCGCGTCATCACGGTCAGCATATGCGCGCGGTTGGCGAAGGTGCACCACATCTTGGCGCCCTTGATAAGGTAGCCGTCGCCGTGTTTGACGGCGCGAGTCTTGAACGACGCGGTATCGCTGCCGGAATCCGGCTCGGTGAAGGCGGCCGCAGTGAGAATCTCGCCGCGCGCGATCTTCGGCAGGTAGCGCTGCTTCTGTTCGGGCGTGCCGTTGGCGCTGATCAGGGTGCCGGTGATTATATTGCGGGTCATCACGGAACCGACGCTGAGCCATCCGCGCGACAGCTCCTCGGTAACGATCGCCATCGAGATGTAGTCGAGGCCCATGCCGCCCTCTTCGACGGGAAAGATCACGCCGAAGTAACCGAGCTCGGCCATTTGCTTGAGGATGTGTTCGGGGATTTCCTTGTTCTCGCGATCGAGATCGTTGGCAATCGGTTTGATTTCGGCCTCGACAAATTCGCGGACCGAGCGCCGGATAATTTCATGCTCAGGCGTAACCAGAGGCATCTTGTGCTCCTACCCGGGATTGCGTTTGCGAATCAGGACCGGCCGCTCGTACTCGAGCACCTTTTCGCTGCGCTGGTTGTGGCCGGTGGTGCGAAACTTGACCACGCCGCGGTCGGGACGCGAGGTGTCGCGCTTGGAGAGCACCAGCGACTCGGAGGTGATCGTATCGCCCGGATAGACGGTCGCAAGGAACTTGAGTTTTTCGTAGCCGAGGTGGGCGATCGCGCGCTCGCTGAGATCTTCGACCGAAAGCCCGAACACTACGTTCATCACGAGCATGTGATTCACGACCACATTTTTATAGCCGAGGCTCTGCGCATACTCGCGGTTGAAGTAGCTCGGGTTGAAGTTCATGGTGACGCTGGTGAAGAAGCTGTTGTCGCCTTCAGTAATCGTGCGGCCCCAATGATGCTTGAAAAGATGGCCGATCTCGAAGTCCTCGAAGTAGTGGCCACGCTCGATTTTGCGCACCGCCATGTGAATCAGGCCGCCTTCCCGTATGGTCGTTGAATCGCGAAAAATCCTGAAGCCGAGACCGTTTTTTATGGAATTCCCCCATGCGCGTCAACCGACCGCTCGGGCTCCTCAAATGCCCTCGTTCCCTAACATCTGAAAGGTAAGTATTGTCAAATGAACGGCAAACAGGTAGCTAACTTCCGCGCGCGGACTTGGGATCCCAACTGGAGCCAATTGAAGACGACGCCGGTCACGCTAAACCGGTGGTGACCGATCAGAATGACAGCCAAGGAAATCTACGAAATCGGTGAAGTGCCGCCGATCGGGCATGTCCCAAACCAGATGTACGGACAGTTGATCCGCGCGGACCGGTTTGGCGATCCAAAGCACGCGTTCAAGATCGAAAAACTCCCGGTTCCCGAAATTCGCTCCGACGAAGTGCTGGTCTATGTCATGGCGGCCGGGATCAACTTCAACAATGTGTGGGCGGCGCTCGGCTCGCCGGTGGACGTGATCGGGGCCCGGCAGAAGGCCAAGTACGATCACTCGGATTTCCATATCGGCGGCAGTGACGCGTCGGGAATCGTCTATGCGACCGGCCGCGAGGTCGAGAGCGTCAAGGTCGGCGACCGCGTCGTGATCCACTGCGGCGTATGGGATCGCGACTCCCCAGCGGTTCGCAACGGCGACGATCCAATGTACGACCCGTCCTTCAAGATTTGGGGCTACGAAACCAACTGGGGAAGCTTCGCGCAATTCGCCCGCGTGCAGGCGCATCAGTGCATGCCCAAGGCCAAACATCTCACCTGGGAGGAAGCCGCGGGACCGTCGCTGGTGGGAGCGACTGCGTTCCGGATGCTGATGGGATGGCCGCCGCACGTTGTACGCCGCGGCGACGTGGTCCTCATCTGGGGAGCCTCGGGCGGGCTCGGCTGCATGGCGATTCAGATCGTCAAGGCCGAAGGTGGCATCCCGGTCGGAATTGTCGGCGACGATCGCAAGGCAGCCTTCTGCATCAAGCTCGGCGCAAAAGGCGTAATCAATCGAAAAAAATACCTGCACTGGGGCATGATGCCGCATTGGAAAGAAACCGCGAGCTACAACAAGTGGGCCGCGGAGTGCCGCGCTTTCGGCAAGGCCATCTGGGATATCGTCGGCGAGCGGAAAAATCCGCGGATTGTGTTTGAGCATCCCGGCGAAGACACGATTCCCACTTCAGTGTTCGTATGCGACACCGGCGGGATGGTCGTAATCTGCGCGGGCACCACCGGCTATAACGCGGTGGCGGATTTGCGATACCTGTGGATGCGGCAAAAGCGCCTCCAGGGCTCGCACTTCGCCAACGACAGCCAGGCATACGCGTTCAACCAGCTCGTGCTCGACGGCAAGATCGATCCCTGCCTCGCCAAGACTTATAAGTTCGAGGAGATCCCCGAATGCCACCAGGCGATGCATGAGAATCGCGCTCCCGAAGGCAAGATGGTCGCGCTGGTCGGCGCCCCGAAGGCCGGCCTCAAGGATCTGGAACTGTAACGCAAATCATCGACGCGCTACTTGCGCGTCCACTGCTCGACTACAATCGGGCGACCACGATGGTTTCGCTCGATTCGCTAAAGCTCGAACTCAGTCGCCAGGTCGAAGGCGAAGTACGCTTCGACGCCGGCACGCGCGCGGCATACGCGACCGACGCTTCGAACTATCGGCAAGTGCCGGTCGGCGTTGTGATTCCCCGGCATGAAGGCGACGTGGTCGCCGCACTCACGATTGCGCGGGAAAACTCGATGCCGATACTTGCGCGCGGCGGCGGCACCAGTCTCGCCGGCCAGGCGTGCAATGCCGCGCTGGTGCTCGATTTCTCGAAGTACATGAATCGCATCGTCGCGATCGATCCCGACGCGCGGGTTGCACAGGTCGAGCCCGGCCTCGTCCAGAGCCATCTCAACACCGCGCTCGGATCGCATCGCCTGTTTTTCGCGCCGGATCCGTCGACGAAAGATCGATGCACCATCGGCGGCATGATCGGTAACAACTCCTGCGGCGCGCATTCCGCTGCGTACGGGAAAACCGTCGATAACGTCGAGGCGCTGGAGGTCGTGCTCTACGACGGTACGCGGCTGCCGTTAATGGGCACGATGGACGACGCGAAGCTGAATGCGGCAATCGCACGCGGCGGGCGCGAAGGCGAGGTCTATTCGCAGCTGAGGAGGCTGCGCGACCAATCCGCCGATTCGGTCCGCGCTCATTTTCCTAAACTTCCGCGCCGCGTCTCGGGTTATAATCTGGACGAGCTGATGCCCGAACGCGGCTTCGATGTTGCGCGCGCGATCGTCGGTTCCGAGGGAACTCTGGCGGTGATTATCCGCGCCACGATCAAAGCCGTGCCGCGTCCAAACGCAGTTGAACTGGTGATGCTCGGTTTCGACGATGTTTTTGTCGCCGCCGATCAGACCCCGTGGATACTCGAGCATCGCCCCGAAGCGCTGGAAGGATTCGATCAGCATCTGCCCGAGTTCGCGCGGACCAAAACGATGCCCGGGGTGCGATTCCTGCCGGACGGGCGCGCCTTTCTGCTCGTCGAGTTCGGCGGAGCAACGCGCGATGAAGCTCGCGAGCGGGCCGATCGGCTGATTGCCGACGCGCGCCGGATTCGCGATTGCGTCGGCGTCGCGAGCCTTTCCGGCGCACGCGAGCAGGCTGCGGTGTGGCAGATTCGCGAGTCTGGCCTCGGCTCGAGCGCGTTCATCGCGGGCCGGCCGCGTACCTGGCCGGGCGCGGAGGACTCCGCCGTGCCGCCCGCGAAGCTCGGTGCATTCCTGCGCGGTTTCGATCGCATCCTTACCCGCCACGATCTGCAAGTCGCGACCTACTACGGGCATTTCGGCGAAGGATGCGTTCATGCGCGCGTCAACTTCGATCTCGCGAGCGCGCCGGGAATCGCGACATTCCGCAACGCGATGACGGAGATTGGCGGTCTCGTCACAGAGTTGGGAGGTTCACTTTCCGGCGAGCACGGCGACGGGATCGCACGCTCCGAGCTGCTGCCGATGATGTTTCGTCCCGAGTTGATCGACGCGTTTGGCGACTTCAAGAAAATATTCGATCCCGGCTCGATGATGAATCCGGGCGTCATCGTCGATCCGCATGCGCTCGATTCGCATCTGAAACTCGGCGCGAGTTATCGGCCGCGCGAAATCGCCACGCACTTCGACTTCAGCGGCGAGGGCGGACTCGCGGGCGCCGCGCTCAAATGCGTTGGTATCGGCAAATGCCGCAAGACCGAAGCGGGCACGATGTGCCCGTCGTACATGGCGACGCGCGAGGAAATCCATTCGACCCGCGGACGCGCACGAATCCTGTTCGAGGCTTTGACCACCGACCTGCTCCCAGACGGCTTCGCCGATTCCGCGCTGAAGGACGCGCTCGATCTTTGCCTGTCGTGCAAGGGATGCAAGCGCGAGTGTCCGTCGTCGATCGACATGGCGGCGTACCGCGCCGAATTTTTCTCCCATTATTACCGGAGCCATCGCCGCCCGCTTTCATCGGCGTTTTTCGGAATGCTGCATGAGGTTTCCGGCCTCGCGTCGTACGTTCCTTCGATCGCGAACGCTATTTCGCACGCGCCGATAGTTGCGAGCATTGCGAAAAATGCGCTTGGGATTCATCCCGCGCGCGATCTGCCGCGCTTTGCCCGTCGCACGTTCCGCACCTGGTTCGAGCGCAGAGCGGCTCCCGGAGCCGGTGGACGCGAAGTCGTGCTGTTCCCCGATACTTTCAACAATTTCTTCGAGCCGCACATCGGGGTCGCGGCAGTCGAGGTGTTGGAGCGCGCCGGATTTCGCGTGATACTGCCGCCGCGGGACCTGTGCTGCGGGCGACCGCTGTACGACCAGGGCATGCTCACGCGGGCGAAGCGGCGGCTAGTCGACGCGATGAACGTTCTCGACCCTTTCGTCGCGGCGGGAATCTCGATCGTCGGCCTCGAACCGAGTTGCATCCTGACCTTTCGCGACGAATTGCCTTCGTTCTTTCCCGGCCAGAAAAGAGCAACCGATCTTGCGTCACACTCGTTTATGCTCGACGAGTTCATCGCCCGCGAGGCGCCGGACTTCGCACCACCCGAGTTCAAGCGCAGCGTGATCGTGCAGGGGCATTGCCATCAGAAGGCGCTTGCGGGAATCGACCATGAAGTCAGTCTGCTCTCGCGTGCTCCGGGGCTCAAACTCGAGGTGCTCGACGCCGGATGCTGCGGGATGGCGGGAGCATTCGGATACGCCCGCGAGCATTTCGAAGTGTCCAAAGCGATCGGCGCGCGCGGGTTGATTCCGGCTATTGAGCAAGCGCCGCCCGAGACGATCATAGTTGCCGACGGCTTTTCATGCCGCTCGCAAATTCGCCATTTCTGCCCCACACGCCGCCCGATGCATCTGGCGGAGGTGCTGAACCTCGCCGCGACTTCTTCGACCGGGCGGTAGGCGAGAGCTGCGCGCCTGCGATAGTCTCGGCGGACTGAGGAAACCCCAGAAATGCGTCATGGAATCACTATCCCGTTCGAACCGTTCCAGGGCCGCCATTTTCCCGAGCTGGTCCGCGCCGCGGATCGATGCGGCTACACCGATGCGTGGTCGTACGAGTCGTTCTCGACCGACGCGTTCGCACCGATCGCCGCTGCTGCGATGCTCTCCGAGAAGATGCGTTTCGGCTGCGCGATCATACCGGTGTTCACGCGGCCGGCACCGCTGATAGCGATGTCCGCCGTCACCATCAACCAGCTCGCCGGCGGGCGCTTTATCCTGGGGCTCGGAATTTCCACGCCCAATATCGTCGAGCAATGGATGGGTGTGCCGTTTCGCAAACCGGTGACGATGATGCGCGAGACGGTCGAGGCGCTCCGCGCAATTTTCCGTGGCGAGAAGGTCACGATGGCGGGAAAGATGGTCAGGATAAACGGCTTTCGCCTTGACGCGCCGATCGAGTATGCGCCGAAGATTTATATTGGAGCGCAGGGAGCAAAGATGCTGCGGCTGGCCGGTGAGTTGGGCGACGGCGTGATCGTAAATTTCATCACGCCCGAGACGCTGCCCGCGATGCTCGACCATACCCGCGACGGAATGCGCGCCGCGGGAAAGGATCCCACCAAGCTCGACGTCGTGTGCAGAATTATCGTGGCCGTGGACGAAGACGAAGCAGTGACGCGGAGCCTCTTCCGCCGTTCGCTGACCGCCTACGTTACGGTGCCGCAGTACAACAAGTTCTTCCGCGAAATCGGCTACGACAAGGAAGCCACTCTTGCGATCGACGCCTGGAACGCGGGCGATCGCAAGAAAGCGCTCGAGTCGATTTCCGACGACATGGTCGAGAAGATCTTTGTGTTCGGCACGGCGGAGAAATGCCGCCGCCGGCTCGACGAGTACGCGCGCGCCGGTATCACGACCACCGCGCTGCAATTCGCCTCGTTCGCGCCGACGCCGGAAGAACGCCGGACCAAGGTACTCCGTGCGATCGAACAGCTGGCGGCGGTCTGAAAAGAAGGCAGCGCCTTTGCCAGGAGGATTGGAGTTTTCAGGAGGACACCGAAGGTCCGTGCGTCACCTGTACCCGGGGTCAGGAAAGAAACCTAACTCCTAACCCCTTCCCATGTGGGACGGGGAACAATCGAGTTTACCCTGAGCCCTTCGCGGAGTTTATCCTGAGCGAAGTCGAAGGACTCAGGGCAGGCTCTTCGCGGAGCTCAGGATGACATAAAGATTTGAAAAAAGGGCGCGCCCCGCCGGGAGGAGACGGGGCGCGCGGTTGGTCGTCAGGACCA
Organism: Binatus sp. (SeqCode); assembly: GCA_041487675.1. Classification (GTDB taxonomy): domain Bacteria; phylum Desulfobacterota; class Binatia; order Binatales; family Binataceae; genus Binatus. The sequence goes on along the minus strand of JBGPNU010000047.1, from coordinate 6,001 downwards.
GGAGGTAGTCGAGGGGTTAGCGAACGAACTGCTGGATCAGTGGCGCAAGCATCGAGGAGCCGCCGCCGTAGCCGTAGCCGGGCTGGTTGTAGCCGTAACCCTGCTGGTTGTAACCGTAACCCTGGTTATAGCCGTAGCCATTGCCGCCGAGTCCGCCGCCGCCGGCGTAGGGCACTCCGCCGCAGGCGCGCTCCGCCCGGCGCAGTCGTGACAGCAGATCGCTGGCGGCCGCAGGATGGCCCGTGTTGCGGTCTCTTATATAGGTGTTACGAATCCGCCGCGCCTCATTACACGCTCCGGCTCCGCCGGCATACCCATAACCCTGGTTCCCGTAGTAAGGAGCCGTTGCACTATAAGCAGGGGCGCCGTAGTAGCCGCGATTGCCATAGTTCTGGTAATCGTCGGCATCGCCGTCCCCGTTCCGCCAGCCATGGCGCCATCCGTTGTTTTCGTTTCGATCTTCCCGCCAGTCACGATTAGCCGCCAATCCAGGCGCCGGGGCCCACGTGCCGTTGCCGCGTTGATTGCGGAACTCATGCCGAGTCTCGACCACCGGCGCGACATTGCGCGACGGAGCATAGGAGCGCGCCGGCGCATTGAAAGTACGTGATTGCGACGGACGCGAATTCTTCCCGGCCTCGCGACCATGATCTTTAGCAGCCGCAGTAATCGGTGTCGCAAGCATCGCGAGACCAATCAGGACCGTCATCAGATTTCGTTTGGATTTCATTGTCACTTACCTCTACCCGATAGAGAGAGCATTAAGGATGCCAGCGTGGTTTTCGAAAACTTCCTGCAACACCAGTGGTCTTCACAACTAGAGAGACGAAATCGGCAAATTATGGATACACGAATTCGGTCGCCGGAAACGAAAAACGTCAACGGAGAGTGTAGGTTAACGCACGTTCAGCTCTGGGCGGTGGGTAAGCTTAACGAACGTTCAGATGCGACCCGTCAGACGCAGCCGGTCACACAAACGTCCGGCGCGCGAGATAGTACATAACGGCGCCCACGATCGCGTAAGCCGCGATTCCCTCGAGCAGCGTCGCGCCGCTGGTCACTACCAGCAAGCCGAGCACCAGCACGGTCGCGACGACCGCGACCACCTGCTCGATTCGCTTCTCGCGCGCGCGGACCCGAGCGACGTGCTCGCTTATCGATGCTCCGCAATTGGGGCATACACCGCCACGCTTGACGACCAGGTCGGCCTCGCACTTGGGGCATTCGATTTTGGTCCGCAGCGGCATCGCAATCGGATCGTGTCCGAGCTAGCGCCCACTTACAAGGCCGGAACTAGAAACCTAACCCCTAACCCCTTCCCATGTGGGAAGGGGAACAATCGCGTTTACTCTCAGCCCTTCGACTTCGATCGGGACAAATTCTGTCGAAGGGAATTGTTAGAAGGAAGAAAACGAAGGCGGCGCGCGTGTCGAAGACACGTGCGCCGCCTTGTGATGGTCGAGTGACGACGGCCGCGGCTGCGGCTGTCGTCACTTGTTCTTCTGTGCTATGCGCGCGCCTTGCGCATCTTGCGCGCCGGACGCTTGGTCATTCTGCGTTCTTCGCGCCTTTTCACGTGCGCCGGTTTGGCTGCCACCTTCGCGGACTTTTGAATCGCCGCACCCGGGGCCTGGACTACGGGCGCTGGCGCTGGAGGTCCCGCCGGAAGCAGAGAGGCTTCCGCGGCGGCACGCTCCGCTTCGAGGACCAGCGCGGCGCGGTGGCGCGCAATCGCGTCGAGCCGTTTCTCTTTCCACTTGCGCAGCCCGTTCCGCATGTACTCGGGATTGATGTCGAGCATGTCACAGACGTTGTCGAACGAAAAAACCCAGCGCTTGTCTTCGTGCGCGATCCACTCGTCGGCATCGCGGAAGAGTCGCTGACCCTTGCTGGTGGACGCGTCGATGCACTTCATGAAGCATTCGATCGCATCTTCGAGCACGCTCAGGATGAGCCGTTTTTCGCCTTCGAGCAGATGCTTTCGGCGCATCGCCTCGAAGTATTGAATGGGCAAAAGAGTGTCGGGCTCGAACAGCGCCGGCAATCTCTCGTCCAATGTTTCCTTTTCCTGCATCTTTTCTCCGTTAACCGTTTTCACCGTCGTGCGTGCATCCACCGCCCTTCCTCCTCGCTATATAAGACGTAGTCACGCCTACGCCTATTCAGAATCGTCCTCGTTCTGTTCCTTATAGATTTCGTGCCACGCCATCTGGATTGCTTCCAGTTTCGCCTCGTTCGAGCCCTCGCGATTGTCGTCGAACTCGTCGAGATCGACTACCCACTGGCGTAGATCGGTAAATCGCGCGTCGAGCGGGTTCAGCCCCGGATGATTTTCCGCGAGCACCTCGGCGAGTTCTTCCGCCTGATCCCACTTGAGTCCCATCGTGAACTTCCTCTGCGGTTCCTCGGGTCAGCGGCCGTCGCTTACGACAGTTCCTCCATTATGACAGCTCATCGACCGACTTTTTTTCCAGCGCCAACTTTATAGCGGCGTCCATAATCCGCTCCGCGAACGGAGTGGTAATCTCGTTCAGGTCCTCGACGAGTTTTGCGATTAGCTCGCGATCGGCTCCCATCCGCGCCTCCTCCAGCCGCTCCGCCACCTCGTCCATGCGCGCCCGCTCGATCCGGTCAACCAATGCCCCGAATTCGCCGAGCTGTTTTCGAAGAGCGCCCAGGATTTGCTCGGCGTCGTTGCGGGACGAAATCAGCAGGCGCTCTTCGAGATCCTGCTCTCCCAGATCGATGGCCTCTTCGAGCATTCGCTCGATTTCCTCGTCCGTCAGGCCGTAACTCGGCTTGACGTCGACCGAATGCTCGCGGCCGGTGCGCTCATCGCGCGCATTGACATTTAGTATCCCGTTTGCGTCGATGAGGAAAGTGACCTCGATGCGGGGTACTCCTGCCGGCTGGGATTGAATTGGCCCCAGCTTGAAGCGCGCGAGACTACGGCAATCCTTAGCAAGCTCCCGCTCTCCTTGCAAAACATGAATGTCCACGTGTGTTTGGTTATCCACAGCCGTGGTAAAGCCTTCGGCCACACTGGTAGGAATAGTGGTGTTGCGGTGAATCAGCCGCTCCATAACTCCCCCCATCGTTTCGATGCCCAGCGACAAAGGCACCACGTCGAGCAACAGCATGTCGCCCTGGCCGCCCATTAGCACGGAAGCTTGAATCGCAGCGCCGAGTGCAACCACTTGGTCGGGATCAATCGAGCATAGGGGTTCCCTATGGAACATTTTGGCGACGCGCCGGCGAACGATTGGCATCCTCGTCGAGCCGCCGACCAGCACGACCGCATCGACATCGCCGGCTTTGAGCTTGGCGTCGGCAAGAGCGAGTTCGCATCGCTTCAGCGTGCGTGCGATAAGCGGCTCCGCCATTTGCTCAAGATTGTCGCGGGTCAGATGCTTACGGATCGTGTGCCCCGGCAACTCGACCACGATTTCAGTCTCCGAAAGATCGCTGAGGCGCTTCTTGGCATCTTCGGCCGCCATGCGGGCGCTGTTCCAAACATGGCGACTCTGGTTGACGGTCTCCGGCAATCCGGCCAGCAGCCAATCCACGATCGCGCGATCGATATCGTCGCCGCCAAGGTGAGTATCACCGTTGGTCGCGAGCACCTCGAAGATTCCTTCCTTGATGCTCAGTATCGAGATGTCGAAGGTGCCGCCGCCGAAGTCATAAACCGCAACGTTGCCGGTCGCGAGCTTGTTCAGCCCGTAGGCGAGCGAGGCGGCGGTCGGCTCGTTCACCAGGCGTACGACTTCAAGCCCGGCGAGGCGGCCAGCGTCCTTGGTCGCCTGGCGCTGCCCGTCGTTGAAGTATGCGGGCACCGTGATCACGACGCGCTCGACTTTTTCTCTTTCGTTGTCGGCGAGTGCGCGTTCGGCGCCGTCCTTGAGTGCGCGCAGAATCTCGGCCGAGATTTGCGAAGGCGTGAAGACGCGCTTGCCAATTTGGAAGCGGACCACCGGACCGGCAAGATCGGCGAAGGTGTAGCGCGCGCGATCCTCGGGCGCGAGTTCGTCGCCGCCGAGTCCCATGTATCGCTTGACCGACCGAATCACGGCGCCATATTCGCCGCCCGGATAGCCGACCGCGCTGACTTGCCCGCCGTGTTCGACGGTCAAATGAGGTTCCATCTCGATAGCGCGCTCGCCCACGGTGACGGCGCCGTCGGGCGCGATTGCGACCACGCTCGGGAGCAGCGTCTTGCCCGTTTCGGGCGCGGCGATAACGCGCGGCGCTCCGTTTTCGATCGCGGCGATAAGGCTGTTGGTGGTGCCCAGGTCGATGCCGAAAATTCGCTCCATCTTCAGGCTGCCTTCGAGTTCTCCAGCGCGCGATCGACGTCGCGAATCAAAGTGCGCAGATAGGCTACCTTCGAAAGGATCGCCTTCAGTTCCATCGTGAGCATTTTATGGTCTTTCCCAGGGCTCTCCGGCGAGCTCTGATCCCACCGGATAAAGTTACGCTCCAGCTCGGCTACGGTTTCATCCATCGTCGCCTGAAGCTCGCCACGCCGCTTCACTACCTGAGCGGCGAGTCCGCGTGCCGAGTCAGAATCGGCCGCGGCATCGTGCATCCCGGCCAGTTGCTCCTGAACGTCGAAGACCAATTCCGCGAGCTCGACTGGCACGCGCTTGTTATTTTCGGCGAGCTTCTCGCCGGTGAGATCGAGCCAGTAGAGGCCCCGCGCCGCGGGATCGCGGAGCGTGCGATAGCTCCGCGTCAGCAATGCCGTCGCGCGGAGACTCGCGTCGCGTATCCCGATCTCGCGCGATGCGAACCGGTCCGGATGAATCTTGCGGCTAAGCTCGTGATAGATCCGCTCGAGCGCTGCGAGATCGATGCTCAGCCTGCGGGGAAGTCCCAGTGCCGCGAAACAATCCAGCGATGCCGGAAGCGGCGTGCCGCAATCAGCGCAAATCAGCCGCGGCTCTTGCCGCCGTCCACATGAGAGGCATTCGATCATCTTGGAGCATCAGTCTCCCCACGTCCGCACGTTCATACGACGAACGATTCCCCGCACCCACAACTGCGCTTCGCGTTCGGATTGACGACCTTGAACCCCGACGACATCAATTCTTCGCCGTAGTCGAGTTCCGAGCCGTTCAAATATAGAAAGCTTTTCTTGTCCACGATCAGACGGGCGCCGTCGCGCTCGAAAACCTTGTCGCGTTCCTTGGCCGCGTCGATTTCCATCCGGTACTGCAAGCCCGAGCATCCACCGCCTACGACCTTTACCCGCAGCCCCGCGCCTTCGCCCTTGTCGGCGACCAACTGCTTGATCTTCTGGGCAGCGCCCTCGGAAAGTGAAATGACAGCCATTGGAACTACTACGCCTCTTTAGCCCTGGCCGGCTCTTGCGCGCCGTCACCGCCCTTGCGCTTTCGCCAGTCGGTGATCGCAGCCTTGATAGCATCCTCGGCCAGCACCGAGCAGTGAATCTTGACCGGCGGCAAGTTCAGCTCCTTCACTATGATCGTATTCTTGATAGTCATCGCTTCGTCGATATGCTTGCCCTTGACCAGTTCGGTGACATAGCTCGAACTTGCGATCGCGCTGCCGCATCCAAATGTCTTGAAGCGCGCGTCCTCGATCACGCCCGCGTCGCTGATCTTGAGCTGCAGCTTCATCACGTCGCCGCACTCGGGCGCGCCCACGACCCCGGTGCCGACGTTCGGCTCGTCTTTCGCGAAGCTGCCGACGTTGCGCGGATTGTTGTAGTGCTCAATGACCTTGTCTGAATATGCCATGATTTTTCCTCGAATCGAGTCGATGCGAGTTCGTTATGACTTCCAATTAACCGACTTGAGATCGATTCCTTCCTTCGCCATCTCGTACAGCGGCGACATGTCGCGCAGCCGCCGCACCTCGTGGACCACACGTTCGATGACGTAGTCCACGTCTTCCATCGTGTTGAAGCGGCCAAGACCGAAGCGGATCGACGTATGCGCGAGATCCTCGCCGACACCGAGCGCCTTGAGGACGTAGG
>JBGPNU010000046.1:0-14602 GCA_041487675.1 Binatus sp. (SeqCode) | reverse complement strand
GTTGTAATCCGTCCGCCAGAAGGAACCGATGGGGATTGAGTTAAAAAAGTTCGACACCAGGCTGCAGGCTGAAGGACCGGAGGTACGGCACCTCGATCCGGCGGCGGCGCCGTTTTATCTGCCGATCGGCGACGAAGTGGAAATCTTTACCGCCGCGTACAAGGCGCGCCTGCCGGTGCTGCTCAAGGGACCGACGGGATGCGGCAAGACCCGCTTCGTCGAGCACATGGCGCATCAACTGGCTTCACTGCCCGACGGTCCCAACGAGTTGATCACGGTCGCGTGCCACGAGGACCTGACCGGCAGCGACCTGGTCGGACGCTTTCTGATTCAGGCCGACGAAACGGTGTGGGTTGACGGCCCGCTGACCCAGGCGGTCCGGCGCGGCGCAATTTGCTACCTGGACGAAATAGTGGAAGCGCGCAAGGACACGACGGTGCTGATCCATCCGCTGTCGGATCACAGGCGAATTCTGCCGATCGAAAAGCGCGGCGAGACGATCGCGGCGCATAACGGTTTTCTGCTCGTGATCTCGTACAACCCCGGCTACCAGAGCATCCAGAAAAACCTGAAGCATTCGACCCGCCAGCGTTTCGTGACGATCGAATTCACCTACCCGCCGGCCGACAAGGAAGTCGAGATCATCGCGCACGAAGCGGGAGTCGATCAGGATATCGCGATGCAACTTGCGGTGCTGGGCGAGAAGGTGCGGCATCTGAAGGCGTCGGGACTGGAAGAAGGCGTCTCGACGCGGTTGCTGATCTATGCGGGCGAACTGATCCAGCAGGGAATCACGCCGCGGCGCGCGGCGACGGTCGCGGTCACCTGGTCGCTGACCGACGAAGCGGACAGCAAGCGGGCAATCGACGAAGTAGTGAAAGCGATCTTTCCATGAGTTGCGGATAGAGCGCGGGTGGCAACCGGGCAACAGATTCGAGCGAGGTCGCGAAATGACTCTGTCGGCAACTTCATTGAAATTGATTCTGGCTTCGGCTGCGATGCTCGCGATGCTTGGCGCAGGCGTGCCCGCGATGGCGCAACCGGTGATGAGCGGGATGCAGTCGCAGACCGGACCGCGGCTGGATTTCCCGGCCGGGCTCGCGACCGACGGGCGCGCGGTTTATGTTTCGAGCAGCCGCAACAATGCGATCACGGCGATCGATGCCACATCGAAGTCGTTGACAGTCGTAGTGGGGACGATATTCCAGCAGGGCAGCAACGACGGAATCGGTGATGCGGCGCGCTTCAATAGTCCGGACGGGATGACGATCGTCGGTCAGGATCTCTACCTGTGCGACACCAATAATTCCGACATCCGCAAAGTCAACATCCCGAGCCGGACCGTCACGACGATTGCGGGAACCGCGAATATCGCCGGAACCGAAGACGGGCACGGAACGGCGGCGCACTTCAATCTACCGACCCAAATTGCGACCGACGGACAGGCGCTGTACATCGCGGACAGCGGCAACAGTGCGATTCGGCGCATCACGCTCGGCGACATGAACGTCAAGACGATCGCCGGGCAACCGGGAACGCAAGGCAAGACCGAGGGCAACGCGAGCAAATCGCAGTTCAGTGGTCCGCGCGGAATCGCAGTCGACAAAAGGGCAATTTACATCGCCGACACCGGCAACGACGTGATTCGCAAGATCGATATTTCCTCGCTGGAGACCTCCACGATTGCGGGCACCGGCGAAGAGGGCGACAAGGATGGACCCGGCAACCAGGCGCAATTCAACAACCCGGGCGCGATCTGCACCGACGGAACCGTGCTTTACGTGCTCGACGCCGACAATCATTCAGTCCGCAAGATCGACCTCGCCACCAATGCGGTAGCCAAGTTGACGCTGGTCAACGGCCATATCGGTTCCGGATGCGCGCTCAGCAGCGATGGCAAGCAGCTCTACTTCTCCGACACCACCGAAAACTCGGTGGAGGTCGTGGATACGACCAGCGGCAACGTCACCACCCTGTATCCTCCGGGGCAGTAACCCACGCGAGCGATGAGCGTCGTGTCTTGATCGATCTGCGCAGCGATACCGTCACTATCCCGACGCCCGAGATGCGCGAGGCGATCGCTCGCGCCGAGCTGGGTGACGATGTTTATGGCGAAGACCCTACTGTAAATCGGCTCGAAGCGCTGGCGGCCTCGATGACCGGCAAGCAAGCCGCGCTGCTGGTGCCGAGCGGGACGATGGGCAACCTGGCCGCGATGCTGACCCACTGCGCGCGCGGGACCAAGGCGATCGTCGGCGCGGAGTCGCATACCAATCTTTACGAGGCGGGCGGCGCGTCGGCTCTGGGAGGCATCGTGCTCACTCCCGTCGGCAACACGGAAGGCGGCGAGCTGGAGCTGGACGAACTCACGCGCGAGCTTGGAACTCCGGACGACGATCATTTCGCGCAGCCGTCGCTGGTGGTGCTCGAGAATACGCACAACCGATGCGGCGGTGCGCCAATCAAGCTCTCGCACATGGCGGAAGTCTCCGACGCGGCGCATCGCCGCGATCTGCCACTGCATCTGGACGGCGCGCGGATCTTCAACGCGGCGATTGCGCTCGAGACCACGGCCAAAGATATCGCGAGCTTTGCCGATACGGTTTCGATTTGCCTGTCGAAGGGACTCTCATGTCCAGTAGGCTCGCTTTTATGCGGGAGCCGCGAATTTGTCGCGCGGGCGCATCGCACCCGCAAGCTGCTCGGCGGCGGGATGCGGCAGGCGGGAATAATCGCGGCGGCGGGAATCGTCGCGATGACCACGATGGTCGATCGGCTGGCCGATGACCATCAAAATGCACGCGCACTCGCGCAGGGCTTCGCGCTGGTGGCGGGCCTGAACGTCCGGCCGGTTAAGAATCGGACCAACATGGTGGTGTTCGACGTGGACGGCGACGCGCAGGCTGCGCGGCGTTTCGCGGCGGCAATGAAGGAGAGGGGCGTGCTGATATCGATGCGCGAAGCGACCTCATTTCGCGCCGTGACGCATCATGGAATTGCGCGGGCCGATATCGATCGCGCGGTGGCGGCGGCGGCGCAGGCGGCAGGCGAAGTATTCGGCGACTAAGGAGTCTGGTTCGCGCGCGCATAAGGAATTCACGAAATGGATTCGCTCGAGTCGCTTTTCTCGCTGCGGGGGCATCGCGGCCTGGTCACCGGCGCGTCGTCGGGATTGGGAGTGGAATGCGCAAAGGCGCTCGCACTCGCGGGCGCCGACGTTGCGCTGGTCGCGCGGCGCGAGGACCGCGTCACGCGGATCGCGGCGGAACTCGCGAAGGCGCACGGTATCAAGGCTCTTGGAATCGGCGCCGACGTGACGCGTGACTCCGATTTGGATCGCGTGATGGCGGAATCGGCGGCCGCGCTCGGCGATATCGATATATTGGTAAACAATGCGGGAGTCTCGCCGACCGGCCGCGCCGAGAATTTCAAGCGCGAGGCGTGGGACGACGCAATCGCGGTGAATCTGACCGCGCCCATGATGCTCTCGCAGCGGGTCGCGCGCCGCCTTATCGAAACCGGCAGCCCGGGCCGAATCATCAACATGGTCTCGATATACGCCGCGGTGGCGAGTTCGGTGTACCGGCTGTCGGCATACGCGGCGAGCAAGGCGGCGCTGGCTAATTTGACCCGTCAACTCGCGGTGGAATGGGCGGGCTATGGAATACTGGTCAACGCGATCGCACCGGGATGGATTCCCACCGAAGCGACCGAAGCGGGTATGGCGAAGCTCGCCAACAAATCGCGGATGGAAGCGTTTACGCCGATGAAGCGGTTGGGACTGCCCGAAGAAGTTCGCGGTGCGGTGATCTTCCTTGCCGGCCCTGCCTCAAGCTACGTTACCGGATCAGTCATTTCGGTGGACGGCGGATACCAGGCGTGGTGAGCGCAACGCGCGTCTATCGCGACGCGAACATCCGGCGTATTGCAAACCGTCACGCCGCGGGGGAGTGGGGATGAACGGCACCGGTCTCAGAGCACAACTTTTCCGGCGCAAGCCCATAGCGGCATTGATGGCCGACGCCGACTCGCGCTCCGGGGGCCTCAAACGCGCTCTGGGAGCGCTCGACCTGACCCTGCTCGGCATCGGCGCGATCGTAGGGGCCGGAATCTTCGTGCTGACCGGAGTGGCCGCCGCACGATACGCCGGTCCCGCGATCGTACTCTCGTTCGTGGTTTCAGGATTCGCGTGCGCGATGGCGGCGCTCTGCTATGCGGAGTTCGCCGCGATGATCCCGGTGGCCGGCAGCGCGTACTCATATTCGTACGCGACGATGGGTGAGCTGGTCGGCTGGATAATCGGATGGGACCTGGTGCTCGAGTACGCGGTCGGCGCGGCAGCGGTCGCGGTGGGATGGTCCGGCTATCTGACGGTCATCCTGCACGGGCTCGGGATTCATCTGCCGGTGGCGTTGACGAATGCGCCCGGATCGGCGCCGGGCGCGATCATCAACTTGCCCGCGCTGCTGATAGTGCTGGTGATCACCTACGTGCTGTACATCGGGATATCGGAGAGCGCGCGGCTCAACTCGATTATCGTCGCAGTGAAACTGTCCGTGATCGGCGCGGTGATCGTGGTCGGCGCGTTTTTCGTGAGGCCGGAGAACTGGACTCCGTTCGCCCCGATGGGATGGACGGGAGTGATGAAGGGCGCGGCGGTAATCTTTTTCGCCTACATCGGATTCGACGCGGTCTCAACCGCCGCGGAGGAAGTAGTCGAGCCGAATCGCGATCTGCCGCGCGGCATCCTGGGCTCGCTGTTCGTATGCACGGTGCTTTATATCCTGGTCGCCGGCGTGCTGACCGGGATGGTGCCGGCGCGATCGATCGACGTGAACGCGCCGCTCGCGTCGGCATTCGTGCTGCGCGGGATGCATGCGCTGTCGGGAATTATCTCGCTCGGAGCAGTTGCGGGACTGACCTCGGTTTTGCTGGTGCTGATGCTCGGACAATCGCGGGTATTTTTCGCCGTCTCGCGCGACGGATTGCTGCCGCCCGCGTTCAGCCGGATTCATCCGAAGTATCGCACGCCGTATATTCCGACCACGCTGACCGGAATCGCGGTGGGAATCACAGCGGCGCTGCTCCCGATCCAGGAAATCGCGGAGCTGACCAATATCGGGACGCTGTTCGCGTTCGTGCTGGTATGCGCCGGGGTGTGGATTTTGCGCCGGGTCGAGCCGGAATTGAAGCGCCCATTCCGCACGCCGCTGGTGCCGCTGGTGCCGATCCTCGGGGTTGTCTTCTGTCTTTACCTGATGGCGAGTCTGCCGTTCGTGACCTGGATTCGCTTCTTCGTGTGGATGGCGATCGGGCTGGTTATCTATTTCGGTTACGGCCGCTTCCATAGCAGGGTCCAGCGCAACGCAGTCGATCAAATCGCAGCGTCGGGCGGGTGACCAAATTCAGGTTCGAACTCCCGCGCACTGGTCGTGCGCGGATTTGCTGCTCGCGCTTACGGCCTTCGCGGTCGCTGCCGTCATCTATTCTCTCCCGGTCAAGAGAGCTTGGCATAACCTCGGACTGAGCGCGGAATTTTGAATGCGGACCCTCACCCGCCGCTCGAAGACGAGCGTCGGCCTCTCCCTGTCAGGGCGAGGCTATTAGAAGGCGCGAGATACGTGAAGCGGGTTAGTGGCTGGAGCGGTCGGCGGCTTTCTGAGCGGCAGCGGCGGCAGCGGAGGCGGCCTGGCGGGTCTGCATGGTTTTTTCCATCGCGGCTTTGCGCTTTTCGCCGCGCGCAAGACCCTCTCTCATCTGTTTGGCGCCCGCGACGCCGAGATCCTGCGATTCCCACTTCGGCTTCGCGGCCTGGACCCATTTTCCACCCTGCAAGGCGTACGTAAGGACCAGATATTTTAACACGCCGGTCGCGAGGCCCTTGGCGGTGCCACCTTTCTTGGAGAGGTCATACTCGACGCCGCCCATCTTGCAGCTCACGGTCAATTGATTGTGCGGGCCGTAAGTGGGCAGGTATTCGAACTTTTGCTGCAGGTCGAGGTACTTCTGGCCCTTGGCCTTGTTCGCGTCCTGTTCGTTGAAGTAGGGCTCGGCTACATCGGAGAGTTTGTCCTCGAGAGATTGCTGAAGCGCGGGTGTAAGATCCTTTTGGGCGCGCGCATGCCGCAGATCCATCGCGAGCGCATGCGATGCGCCTTGCGAAAAGAAAAGCGCGGCCGCGAGGGCGACCGCGCTCAATATCTTGAAGTTTTTCATGGCGTCCTGGCCCTCATCATACTAGACGATGGGCCGGTCGCATATATTTATTGGCCTCCGCCGCCGCCCGAGCCGCCGCCGAGGCCTCTACCGAAGGCAGCGACTTGCGACTGCCACTGCTCGCCGAATGCGAGGATCAGCACCTGCTGGTTGATTTTCGCGTCCTTGGTCAGCGATTTCATCGAGCCGCCGCCGGTGGTAGCTAGCACTTTGTAGGCGGCCTGGGTCTGCCGGTAGAACTCCGGCAGCGGCGAGATTTTCGGCGGTTCTTCGCGATGGACCTTCAGCCAGAACTCGCGTTCGAAGCGCTCGTGCTCCTCGGCCGCGACATCGACGGTGTTGAAGGTGCCGTTGTTCTCCTTGAACTTGCGGATCATCGCGAGCAGCGGACCGAAGTCCTCTTTGTGCGGAGGCGAATCACCGACCAGCACCACCACCTTCTTGGCGTAGGGCTTCCAGTCCATCTTTTCCATCGCGGTCTGGCAGGCGCCGTAGGTATCCTCTTCCCATTCGCCGCCACCCATCGCCTGAACGCTGCTCAGGAAGTCGCTCAGCTTTTGCGGCGAGAGCGTCAGCGGCTGGACCCTCATCTTCTCGCCCTTGCCGCCGAACACGATGATTCCGATTCGCGCGATAGGCACCAGCCGGTGTATCGACTGGACCAGCTGCGCCATCTTGGCCTTGACGTCGTCGATAATAAGGTTCATCGAACCGGTCCCGTCGATGACCAGCACCACGTCGAGCCCCTTGCGCCTGAGCTCGCCGATAAAGCCGCCGAAGCCCGAACCGATCCCGTGCCCGTAGCCCGAGCCCATCCCGCCGCCGCGGCCGATGCCGATTCCGCCGCCGCCGGCCGCGCGCACATAGTCATTGGCCAGTCCCACCGCCTGCGAGGTGTCCACCGCGGTTGGCGCTTCCATCTGCTGCGGCGCCACGTCGGGCATCGGCACTTCGGGCATGTCGAGATCCTGCATCTCGTTGCCCCCGCCGCCGCCGCCGCCCGCTTCCAGGTTCACCATGATCAGTTCCCGCCCGCGCTGCTCGTGCACCGTAATGATCAGGAACAGGAGGGCGAGAACGTGCAGAGCAACCGAGAGCGGAAAGGGACCGATCAGCAGACCCAGCGCGTCTTTCATCGACTGAAGGCGGGTCGCGTCGGCCTCGTCGTCATCACGATTCGCCTCGGCTTCAGCCTCTCGCTTGCCGATTATGCGGTAGAAGATGAAGGCGACCACGAAGGTCGAGAGGACAAGCAAAACTACAATTGCTGCGATCATATATACGCGTGCTCCCTGCTTAGGCCGCGCTTCGCGCGGCCGAGCCGAGATCGTTGTTCACCAGAGTTGAGGGCGCGCACTTGCTGCGGCGCGTGAGCGGTTCAAAAATCAAACTCCTATACTCCGCCTCCGGGCGCTCCGCCGGCGGGCGCACCGCCAGGAGGAAGGGACGACACCGCAATCGCAATCGCTTCGGCGCCGGCAGACTTGGCAAGATCGAGGATGCGGACCATATCTCCAAGTATAACCTTTGGGTCGCCCTGGAACACCACAATCTTGTCGGTCGAAGTCTGCAGGGCGGCGTGCAGAGTGGGCACCAGTTCCGGCTCGGTCACGATCTTGTCGTTCACGTAGATCTGATGCTCCGCGGTGTAAGTCACGATGATGCCCTTGGGTTTTTCGGTCGGGGCGGCAGCCTCGGCCTTGGGCAGATCGACGTGCGCGGCGGATTCAATCGTCACCGCGGTGGTCACCATAAAGATAATCAGCAGGACCAGAAAAATATCGGTCAACGGGGTGATGTTGATGTCGGAGAATACCCCGCCGCCTTGGTTGGAAGTCATTGCCATGGGCAAACACCTCTAAGGGCGGTGACTCTCAGGTCTCGGCTGTAGAGCGACCCGATCATCCTCCTCCACCCGAGGAATTAGTCATTTGCGCGCCCGTGGCCCGTTTGGCCGCGATTGCAATCTGTGTGGCGCCGGCGGCCTTGGCGATGTTCAGAATCCGGACCATGTCGCCAAGCAGCACTTTGCGGTCGCCCTGGAACACCACGATCTTCGCATCCACCTTGCCCAGCGCCTCGCTCAGGCTGGAGCGAAGTTCGCGCTCGGGCACGTCCTTCGAGTTCACGAACAGCTCGTGCTGGGTCGTGTAGGTGACGATCACGCCCTTGTTCTCGGGTGCGGTGTTGGTCGCGCTGGGCAGGTCAACGTGCGCCGCCGACTCGATGGTGACCGAGGTGGTCACCATGAAGATGATCAGCAGAACCAGGAAAATATCGGTAAGCGGGGTGATGTTGATGCTATCGAAAACACCGCCACCGGACGTATGAGGTCCGCTAATTGCCACGCGCCTGTCTCCCCTGGAGTGCGGCGTCGATCAGGCGGTCATCGTTGATGTGCTGCATGGCGTTGATATTCTCAACCTTAACCGAGAAGTAATTGTAGAATATAACCGCGACGATCGCGACGCCGAGTCCGAGCGCGGTCGAAATCAGTGCGGCGGAAATACCGGCCGCGACCACCGAGAAACCGCCGGTGCCCATGATCGCCATCGATTGGAACGCCACCAGAATGCCGACGACCGTGCCGAACAGCCCGATGAACGGAGCGGAGGCGCCGGCGGTCGCGAGCACCCAGATGTAGCGCTTGAACTCAAGGCCTTCCTGGTAGCGGCGCTCGTCGTCGAGCTCGAGCAGATGGTCGCGGTCCATGGTCTGCGATCCCGAAATGAGCGTGTGATAGATGCGCTCGGCCGCGGTGGCGCGCGCCTGTGTGGCCTGCAATGCTTCGTTGAACTTGCCCTGACGGAGTTGCGGAACCAGCGAGTCGGCCAGCTTCGCGGTCTTGGGCCCGACACCCCACAGCGCCCACACGCGCTCGAAAATGATCGCCAGGCAGATAATCGAAATGAACAGCAGGGGATACGTCGCGTAGTAACCCTCTTGGATCATTCCCAAAATACCAAAGTTGCTTTGCATCTCTTATTCCTCTCGAAGTTTTAATAGATCTGAGCGGTGATATTTTGGTTCCGCCCCGAACCGTTACCCCAACTGTCCCAAACTGCCTTTGCGGTTCTCGCCAGCACTAGCCGCGCACAATTTAGCCGCAACCTCAACAACTTAGGCTTCCACCGGCCGGCCAGAGACCAAGGAATCTCCCGGATGTCGCGGAAAGTCTGAATGCAACAATAGAAAGTATTTGTCAAGAGTCGCTTCTCGGCGCGTAAAAGATCGAACTGTTTGCCTATCGATCCGTTTGGCAACAGCGGTGTCTCGCACCTCGCGCCGCGCCCGGAAAAGGTTGCGCGAATCTGGATTATCGAGCCGCAACCATTCCTGACTCTATGCCATAAGCGGTGCTCCCGACTATCGAAAATCAAGCTCAACCCGATCCTCCGGCGGATCGAATTGCCTTGACTTATCGGTTGTCCAAGTCTATCCAGAACTTGCCAGATCGTGACCGCGATGCGGTCATTATTTTTTTTGTCGATTGACGCTTTTGAAAAATCTCGGTCTTCTATTCAATAAGACGGTGAATCCGCCCGATCTGTTCATTTCACGATTTGCACGGGCCGCGCTGGCCGCAGGCTTGATCGCTCTGCTCGCCGCCTGCAAAACCCGGCCGATCCAGATCGCGGCGCCTCCGCCCGTACAAGTCTCGATGACCGCGCCCGACGAATCGAGCAAGGCGCTGCCGCCCGACTTGTACAAGACGATGCCGATGTATCCGGGCGCGATCGTCGAGCATGTACGCAAACCCAAGGGTGCGATGCGCGAGATATTGTTCAGCGCCCAGGGGCAGTTGCCGCAGATGGTTGGCTTTTATAAAGACGCGCTCAAGAAGAACGACTTTCACATCACCTCGTCGCTCATAATGCCGGCGCGCAAGACCTGGTCGTGCGATTTTCATTACAAGGGGCGTCCGGGGAGCATCATGCTGTTTCCGAGCGATGAGGATAAATCGCGCATGACGATCGATCTGATCTACGAGTTGCCCGCGCATCTGGACGAATCAATGATGGAACCCAAGGAAGACTTCGACGTAAATGGACCGGGCGAAATCGCCCAGCAAGCTCCAAATCCGAGCGAGAAGGACAAGAGGAATTAGCGAAATGGCACTACTGGAAGGAAAAGTTGCGGTAATTACCGGCGCGGGCCGCGGAATCGGGCGCGAAGAGGCGCTGTTGCTCGCCAAGCATGGCGCCAAGGTCGTGATCAATGACCTCGGCGGCCATTTCGACGGCACCGGGCAGTCGCGCTCCCCCGCCGAAGACGTGGTCAAGGAAATTCGCTCGGCCGGCGGCGAGGCGGTCGCCAACTTCGAGAGCGTGACCGACTTCAAGTCCGCCAAGCGGATCATCGACTGCGCGATCGATAATTTCGGCAAGCTCAACATCGTCGTCAACAACGCGGGCATCCTGCGCGATCGCATGATCTTCAACATGAGCGAAGAAGATTGGGACGCGGTGGTCGCAGTTCATCTGAAGGGCAGCTTCAACGTCGCCCGCCATGCCACCGCCTATTGGCGTGAGCAGCACAAGGCGGGGAACGTGCTGAACGGACGGCTCATCAATACCAGCTCGGACTCGGGCCTGCTGGGCAACGCGGGACAAAGCAACTACGGATCGGCCAAGGCGGCAGTCGCCGCGATGGCGGTAATCGTGGACCGCGAGATGAGCCGCTACGGCGTCACCGCCAATGCGATCGCGCCGGTCGCGCGCACCCGACTGACCGTTGACGCGACTCCGCAGACTGCGGCGGGGATGGCGCAAAAGACCGGAGAATGGGACGCGTTCACTCCCGCGCACGTGGCGCCGCTGGTCGCGTGGCTTTCGAGCGACGATGCCAAAGACGTCCACGGTGAAGTGTTCCGGGTGGGCATGGGCAACGTATGGCTGATGAAGGGATGGCATACCGCCGCCAAAGTTTCGAAAAAGGGTTCGATGTGGGAGCCCGCGGAACTCGGTTCCAAGCTCAAGGAGGAAATCGCCAAGGGCGTTTCCAAGAAAGAGAGCATGGGCGAGGTGATGGGCGGAGGCGTGTAGGTCCTTTTGACGCGTACAGATTTTTGACCACCGATGCGAAACCGAAAAGCGCGGCTCCTCGTGAGCCGCGCTTTCGTTCTATCCTGTTTATCTGCGCGGCCAACACGGCGCGAAGCGTGATGGCGGAGCATATTCTCAGGCGCGAACTCGACGCGCTCAGCTTCGACCATCAAATCACGATTACCTCGGCGGGAATCGCGCCGTATGCGCGCGATGGAGCGCTGGTCTCCCTCGATACGCGGATGGCGCTGCGCGAAGTCGGCATCGATCTCGGCGACGAGGCAGTCTCGACCGACCTGAAACGGCATCCCGAGATGCTCGAGGAAGCCGACCTCATAATCGCGATGACCGAGCAGCAGGCGCGCGAGTTGGTCGATCGTTTTCCGGGTGCGGACGCGCGGCCGGTTTTCACGCTCCGATCGTTCGCCGGTGAGACCGGCGATATCGACGACCCGTACGAGAAGGGCGATCTGGTGTTCGCCGAGTGCCGCGAGGAAATCAAGCGGCTGGTCCCGACAATTATCGAGCGCCTGTTCGAGCAATAGCGGAGCGGCAATGGAATTCACCAATCCGCCGGACTGCGATATCCGCGCGATTCTTTCGCGTCCGACTACGGTCGCGGTTGTAGGATGCTCGGATAGTCCGGCCCGCGACTCGCTTCGAATCGCGAAGCTCCTGCAAAGCCGCGGCTTCAAGGTGATTCCCGTCAATCCGCGGCTCGACGCCGATGCGCTCCACGGTCAACTCGGCGAAAAATGCTATCCCGATCTGGCGTCGATTCCCGAGCCGGTCGAAATCGTGGACGTGTTCCGGCGTTCCGAGTTCGTGCCGGAGATAGTCGAAGACGCGATTGCAAAGGGCGCCCGCGTACTCTGGTGCCAGCTCGGCGTGATTAATCTCGATGCGGCGCGCCGCGCGCAGCAAGCCGGGATGTCAGTCGTGATGGACCGATGCCCGGCGATCGAGTTCGCGCGGTTGTTCCAGGCGTGATCCCGCCGCCGGCGTGCCATGAAACCGCGCAAGTGGAAAACGCTGAAGAGCGACGTTGCTTACCGCACCCCGATCTTCGATTTACATCGGCGCCGATCGCTACATTCGCGGCGCGGTGAACATGACTTCTTCATCCTCGACGCGCCGAACTGGGTCAACATCATTCCGCTGACCAGCGGAGACGAGGTCGTGATGATCAATCAATGGCGGCACGGAATCGCCGAGTTCACGCTTGAGATTCCGGGCGGCATGGTCGATCCCGAAGACGCGACCCCTATGCATGCGGCGCGGCGCGAGATGATCGAGGAGAGCGGCTACGATTCGGATACGATCGTGAAACTCGGGATGGTCCATCCGAATCCCGCAATCCAGGGCAACATCTGTTTCTCATTTTTCGCGAAGAACGTGCGCCAGGTGGACAAACCTGTGGCGCCTGGCAACGAAGAGACCGAAGTAGTGCTGGTGCCGATGAGCGAGATTCGCGGGCTTATCGCGTCTGGTGCGATCATGCATGCGCTGACGATCGCCGCATTCTCGTTCATGCACGTTTATAATCCGCCGCCTACTGAACATCGCCGCGCCCCCTCGCGCTACCGCCCCCCGCGCCGCAAAACATAGCCCCCCGCCCGGCTACGGCGCATCGACAGAGTTGGCGCGCGCCCAGAGCGTGAAGTGCTCGGTGGTGAGCACGGGACGGAAACCGCTCCGCGAGAGGAAGTCGTCCGGGACAAATACGAACGGAGACAACTGAACGGGCGAATCGGAAATGACGGCGGAGACTTTTCCGGACGCGATCGCGTCGCGAATCCGGTCGGTCCAGAAATGCCTGGTATCCGTTATCAGCTGAAAAAAATCGACCTTACCGAGGCGGCGTCGCGCGGCGAAAAATCCGTCGCGATCGAATTCGGCCTTCGCTTCGCGGTAAACACCGTAGGTTTCGGGATAGCGGATTAGTTCGCGGCGCCCGGCCTCGAAGCATACGAACGACGGTGCGATTACGTCGTCGTCCGGCTTGCTGGCGATGCGCAAAGCGTCGGCGAGTTGCGCGATTTCCGCGCGCGTGACGAATCCGAATCCATAGACGCTGCCATGAAGCCAGTTCTCGTTCACCAGCGGTGTGATCCAAAAGAGAAATATCGCGATCAGGGCCGCGCCAGCCACGAGCCGGCGCCATTGCGACTCGCGAGGATCTTCAGATGCGATCAGTTCATGGAGCGCGGCGACGAGCGCTGAAGCGCCCATACCGGCGACGATCGCGATGAATGGCAGCGCTTCCAGATAGTTGTGGCCCCAAGCGGTTGGACTCAGCACGCCGAAAAACGCGTACTCGGACGCAACTATGGCGAGAACCAAAATCACGGCGCGGCTGAAAATCCGGTCGGCGAAGATTCGCCAGCATCCAAGCACAAACAGCGGCGCCAGCAGGTCGAGGATCATTCGCGGATAGAGCGCAACGTCGCGGCCGGTATCGCGGCCCTTCAGGAAATGAAACAGAAAGGTCTGGAAGACGAACTCGTTGCCGTAGAGCCGGTAGAGGAGTGCGCTGAAACCACCGAGCGCGAGCGCGAAGATGACGCCGGAAGCGGCCGCGCTTAAGATTCGCCGATACGCGACTGCGATAAAAACGAGCATCACGGCAAATGAAATCACGGCGGTCAGCTTGATCGCGCATGCAACGAAGAAAATCAGCGCGAGAATGACGGCCTGGCGGATCGCGGGGAGCGAATCGTCCAGCGTTCCGATGGCCGCGAGCAGAATCAGCGGCGCGACAAACGATTCGCGCTCGTACGCGTGGTAGCGAAAGACGAGCGAGCTGTATGCGTATAGAATCGACGCGAGGATTGCGGCGGGACGGCCGGCGACCCGGTGCGCCAGCGAGTAAGTCAGGATGCTGGCCGCGAAAATCGCCGCCTCGTTCAGGATTTCGATCGACAGATGGCTCGTGCCGAACATCTTGAGGTAGGCGCCCGCGATCCATTCGAGCAGCGGCATATGCGGATGAACGAAATCCAGGTACGGGCGCATCCCGACGCTCACGAACCGCGCGCTTTCGAGGTAGAAATCGTCCTCGACCCACACTTCCGGGTAGAGCATCCGCACGATTCGGGGAATGAGCAGCACGCCGAGCAGCCATGCGCCGATGCGAGCGGCGTCGGCGTTGTGCTGAGTCGCGGAGCCTCGCCGCGATGAGCCGCGCGAAGTCATCGAAACAGCCCGTCGCATCCTATTCGGGCATTTCCGTGGTGCTCGACCTGGTAATCATCGCGCTGATCGTGGTGCTCGTGGAGATGACGGCCAGATCCGCCGGCTCGCGACGCGGATTCGAATTGATGCCGTGGCCGGATGGACTC
>JBGPNU010000045.1:0-14608 GCA_041487675.1 Binatus sp. (SeqCode) | reverse complement strand
GCTCAGCGAATCATCGCGACCGCCGCGCTCGAACTCGACAGCACGACCTGATTGAGGTGAACGAGCGAGGTGTTGAGCAGGCCGAGGATCGCGTGCGGGTAAACTCCGAGTATGAGTACGATGACGCCGAGCGGAACGAGCGTGAACGCCTCGCGGAAGCTCAGATCGGAAAAGCCACTATACTTTTCGTTCAACGGGCCGAGGTAGATGCGCTGAAACGTCCAGAGCAGATAGGCTGCGGTCAGAATTGCGGTCGCGGCGGCAAACATTGTCATCAGAGGATGCGTCTGCCATGCGCCTATCAGCACCAGCACTTCGGATATAAACGCGGACATGCCGGGCAGACCCATCCCGGCGAAGAAAGCAAACCCGGTAATGGCTGTGTAGATCGGCATCTGCTGCGCCAGCCCGCCGAAGCCGTTTATCTCGCGATGATGCGCACGATCGTAGATCACGCCGACCAGGATGAAGAGCATCGCCGTGATCGTCCCGTGATTAAACATCTGGAGAACGGCGCCGTTGATTCCGGCCGCGGTGAACGAGGCCAGACCGAGCATCACGTAACCCATGTGGCTAATCGACGAGTATGCGATGAGCTTTTTATAGTCAGTCTGCGCCATCGCGCACATCGCGCCATATACTATGTTGATAGTTCCGATGACGCCCAGAAACAGCCACGCCAGTTGATAGCTAGCTAATGGCAGTACCGCAAAATTGACGCGCAAAATACCGTAAGTGCCCATCTTGAGCAGCACGCCGGCAAGGATAACTGAGATTGCGGTGGGAGCTTCGACGTGCGCATCGGGCAACCAGGTATGAAACGGGAAGGCAGGAATCTTTATTGCGAAGCCTATAAACAGGGCAATCCACACTATACGCTGGAATCCAATTGAGTAGTGGCTGGAATTCGCAGCGAGCTCGGTCAAGTCAAAGGTCGGAGTCGCTCCATAGTAATATAGCCCGAGCATCGCAAGCAGAATGAGCACCGAGCCAAGCAGCGTGTAGAGAAAGAACTTTATTGCCGCGTACTCACGTCGCGGGCCGCCCCAGATGCCGATGAGAAAGTACATCGGCAGCAGCATCACTTCCCAGAATATATAAAAGAGAAAGAAATCGAGCGATACGAAGACACCCATCATGCCGGTGTCGAGCATCAGGAGCATCGCGTAGTAGCCTTTTTCCGCGCGATTGATCCCGAAGCTCGCGAACACCGAGATGAACATGATGATCGCCGTCAGCAGCACCATCGAGATGCTGATTCCGTCCACTCCCATGAAGTAGTTGATGTGGTACGACGGCATCCACGCTGTTTTTTCCGCGAACTGAACCGCGCTGGTCGTAGTATCGAAATGCTCGTACAGGTATAGCGCAATAGCCAGCTGCGGCACGGTGGCCGCGGCCGCAATCCACTTGAATGTGTCTTTGGTCGCGTTGGGCAGCGCGAGGATCAGGATCATCCCAACGATCGGAACGAAGGTTATCAGCGTAAGCGCGTGACTCATCTCGGTTTCGCTCTTCCCATCTGCGTTTCAGCGGCGCATTTGCGGCGCCGAATCCGTCATGCCCTTACGACCGCGCGCACCAGCAATATCAGCATCACCGCGGCCAGCATTCCGTAAAGGTAGCCGTTGATCGAACCAGTCTGAAGCTTGCGCAGCCTGCCGCCCACGTCGAGGGTCAGGTTGGAGGCGAAATTGACAAGGCCATCGACTATGTAGTGATCAAATAGTCCCGATATCCATGCGAGAAAGATAGTCACCGTTGCCGCGAAGTTTACGGCGCCGTCAATTACATTGGAATCGAACCAGGCAAAGGCGCGGGTCGCGAACATATACGGCTGAACGATCGCAATATCGTAGATTTCATCGACGTAGTATTTATTGAGTACCAAGTCGTATATCACTCCGCCGAACATCTGACCAATCTTTTCAGGGCCAATCTTCCGCTGCCGGTACATTAGATCTGCGAGAAACCATCCGAGCGCGACAATCATCAAGGTGATGGCGCCGAATGCGAACTCCGTCCCGCGGCTGTGGATTCCAGCCTCGGTCAATCGCCGCGTCACCTCCGAGTTGAAAACGGGATCGAGAAATTCCTCGAAAGGCTTGAAGGTCGCAATGAATTCCGGAATTTTCACTATTCCGCCGACCACCGAAAGCACGCCAAGCACGACGAGGACGTATGCCATCGACGGTGGCGACTCGTGCAGATGATGCTCCTGCTCATGGGTGCCGCGGAATTCCCCAAAGAACGTCATGTACACCTGGCGGGACATGTAGAAGACGGTGATCCCCGCGCCAATCAGCAGCATTGCCCATACTGCAACGTGACCGTGAGAAAATGCCTGCCAGATGATTTCGTCCTTGGACATGAAGCCCGCGAATGGCGGTACGCCGGAGATAGCGGCCGTAGCGGCGAGGAAGGTGGCAAAGGTGATCGGCAGCTTGCGCCAGAGCCCGCCCATCTTGCGCATGTCTTGCTCTCCGCCCATCGCATGGATGACGGAACCAGCGCCGAGGAACAAGCACGCTTTGAAGAACGCATGGGTCATGAGATGGAAAACGCCCGCCGTGTACGCGCCGACTCCGAGCGCGGCGAACATGTAGCCGAGCTGGCTCACGGTCGAGTATGCGAGCACCTTCTTGATGTCGTTTTGCGCTATGCCGATCGTCGCCGCGAATAGCGCGGTCAGTGCGCCGACCACCGCGATCACCGTCAACGTAAATGGCGACATCGAGAACAGAAAGTTGAGTCTCGCGACCATGTACACGCCGGCGGTGACCATCGTGGCGGCGTGAATCAGCGCGCTCACGGGAGTCGGACCCGCCATCGCGTCCGGCAGCCACACAAACAGCGGAATCTGCGCCGATTTGCCGGTCGCTCCGATGAACATCAGGAGCGTCACGAAGCCGACCAACTGACGTGCCGAATGAAAGCCCGCAAAGTTAATCGTCATCCCCTGCAGCATCGGCGCATATTTCGCGATTTCGCGCGTGACGAGCGTGGGATGGCCGATCGATCCGAGCGCTGCGAACAGGCTGAGGAGCGCGACGACGAACGCCAGGTCGCCGATCCGATTGACGATGAACGCCTTGTTGCCCGCGGTGGTGTTGGCGAGCACCTTGTACCAGAAGCCAATCAGCGCGAATGAGCACAGCCCAACGCCCTCCCATCCCACGAACATCAGCCACAGGTTGTCGCCGAGCACCAGCACCAGCATCGAGAACGTGAACAGGTTGAGCCATCCGAAGAAGCGCCAGTAGCCGTCGTCGTCGTGCATGTAGCCGATCGAGTAGATGTGGATGAGTCCGCCAACCCCGGTGACTATCAGCGTCATCAGCATCGAGAGCGGATCGAGCCAGAACGCGATGTCGAGATTCAGGCCGCCAACGTCAAACCAACGCCAGAGGTCGTCGAGCATGAAGCGATTTTCAGGCGGCAACCCAAGCATCGCGAAGAACCCGCGCAACGCGAGGGTGAAGGCGAGAATGACGACGCCGCAGCCGACGAGGCTTATCGCGCGCTTGCCGAGGGTTTTCTGCAACCACGAGCCGGCAAGGAAATTGATCGCCGCCCCGGCCAGGGGCAGCAGCACGATCAACCTGATGAAAGTAACGTTTATCGGATGGTCCATCGGCTAACGCCCGCTCACCCTCGTCGACTCCGCGAATCCCTGAAATCCGCGGGGATAAAATCAGCCGCGCTGATATAAGCAGAAAACAGGTGTGCCGAAAAGATAAACTCATCCGGCGCACCGGGCTCGGCAGACACGAAACATACGGCGCGAAACGCGGCGCGTTTATCCACTCAGAGTCTCGGTCGCGTCGACATCAATCGTTTTGAAATTCTGGTAGATCGCCAGCACCACCGCGAGACCGATCACCGCCTCGGCGGCCGCCAGCATGATCACGAAAATTGCGAAAATCTGTCCGTCGTACTTGCCGCCGCCATAGAACGCGAATGCGAGATAATTGATGTTGGCGGAATTGAGAATCAGTTCGATGCCCATCAGGATTCCGATCGCGTTGCGCCGGGTCAGAACCGTGAAGATGCCCAGTGAAAAAATGATGAGGCTTAAGACCAGGAAATGGTCCAGCGTGATTCCTCCGCCCATCCCGATTCTCCGCTCCCCCTACTCCTTCGCTTCATGGCGCGAAATGACGATCGCCCCGACTAGCGCCGCCAACAAAACCAGCGACGCGACTTCGAACGGCAACACGTAATCGCCCAGGAAGGCGTTACCAATTCCATAAGTCGTCGGCAAGATCGTGACGGTGGTTGCCTGACGCCACGGCGTACGCATCACCGCGTACAACATCACGCTCGCTGCGATACCCACCGTAACGATCGCGGAACCGGCGCCAACCGCGCGGTTGGATACTGTGACGTCGCCGATTCCCGCGGTGAGCATCACCGCAAATATAGTCAGTACCAGAATTCCGCCGACATAAACGAGCAACTGCACCATAGCTACAAAGTCCGCAGCAAGCAGAATGTAGATACCCACTACGCCCATGAATGCGCCGAGCAGCGCGAAGGTTGAATAGACAATGTTGCGGGAGAACGCGACCATCACCGCGGAGCCTACAGTCAGCGCGGCGAGCGCGTAGAAAATCGCCTGTGCAAGCATCGATTCGCCCTTCCCCGAGTGTCTTCGCCGAGTATCTTCGCCGCGCGCTAAGCCGGGTCGTCCTCGGCCGGCTTTTCGCCGCCGGGCTGCGCCCATTGATCCAGGTAGGTCATGCCGCGATTCAGAATCGGCGCGATTCGCGGATCGGTTTCCGGCCCCTTTTTGGGCTTGTAGGCAATCACCGGATCCTTGACGAAGCGCCGAATCAAGCTTTCCAGCGAATAGTCAGCGCCCTCGAACTCCGTGGTGTGATGAATCGAGCCGGTCGGGCATGGCTCGCTGCAAAGTCCGCAGTACATGCATTTGGCTATGTCGATATCGAACTGCGAGAGCAGCATCTGGCGCGTTTGAGGATCTTTGTCCACGACAATGACTATGCAATCGATCGGACATGCACGCTCGCAGGCGAGACATCCGGTGCAGATTTCGAGATCTACTTCCAAAATCCCGCGATAGCGGAACGGCAACGTGTCCTGCACCCGCACCGGCATCCGGTCGGGATACTGAACCGTGTAGGGCTTGCGCATGAAATGCGACGCGGTCACGGCCATCCCCTCGAAAATCGTGGAGACCGTATCTTTTATATTTTGTGCGTATTCGGAAACTGCGCTCATCGGGCGCCTCTATATAGTCGGATTGAAGTAAACTTCCATCCGCGAACGCTTGAGGTAGTAGATAACACGTTGGATGAATACTACTGCCAGCGCGATCCCGCCCGCGAACATGACATAGCCCATTGCGGCGTTGCCGTCGGGCCAAATCGCGACCCAGACCGCAGTGCCAATCATGTTCACGAACGCGATCGGCACAAAGTATTTCCAGCATACGGTCATCAGTTGATCGATCCGGACGCGCGGCAGCGTCGCACGAATCCACATCGAAACGAAAACCAGGAATAGTACTTTGACGTTGAACGAGATGAGCTGAAGCACGTTCATCGCGACGACGTTGTTGGTCACGTGCGGGAACTGCCATCCGCCTAGAAACAAGGTCGTTATAATCGCGCCGATGATAAACAGATTTCCCCACTCCGCCATGAAGAAACACAGGTAGCGCCAACCGCTATACTCAGTTGCGAAACCGGCCACCAGTTCGGATTCGGCTTCGGGCAAATCGAACGGAGTGCGATTACCCTCGGCGAGCGCGGATATGTAGAGGATATTCGCGGCGACGAAGGTGAATGGATTGGCGAACAGGAACCAATGCTGCGGCGCCCAGCCCTGGCCCCGGATGATGTTCTGCATCGAGAGAGTCCCCGTCATCATCACGACCGGAAAGATCGAAAGTCCCGCGGGGATTTCGTAACTGACTATCTGCGCCGCCGAGCGGATTCCTCCAATCAACGACCACTTGTCATTCGACGCCCATCCCGCCATCAGCACGCCGACCACAGTAAGGGCCGTCACCGACGTCATATAAAGGATCCCGACGTTCATGTCGGCGAGGATTAGCGAAGACGAGAACGGCATCACGGCCCACGGTAAAGTGAAGGCCAACATCACAAGGTACGGCGCCAGCTTGAAGAGCGGGGAATCCGCTTCGTCGGGTATGATGTCTTCCTTGCAGACATTTTTCACGCCGTCGGCCAGCCACTGGAGAAATCCCTGCGGACCCACGCGGTTGGGACCCACGCGCGACTGGATGCGTGCCCACACCCGGCGCTCTGCCCAGCTAACGATCCCGGCGAACGGAAACGCGACGCCGAGGAACACGACCGCGCTCATCACGAAGATTACGATCGCGGCAACGAGGTCCGGCGATGCATTCTTGCCGAATGCGCCCGAGGCGATCAGGTTTTGAATCAGTGTCTGCATCGAAGCCTAGCGATCTATCTCCGGTGCGATAACGTCGAGGCTCGCGATCAGGGTAACCAGATCAGCGATCATCAATCCCGCGCTCAACTTCTGGATGATTCCCATCGCCGCGAACGAGCCGGTGCGAACGTGAACCCGCCATGGATAGCCGGTGCCGTCGCTCACGAGGTACCATCCCATGTCACCCCGCCCGCTCTCGATACGAATCTGGCATTCGCCTGCGGGAGGCTTGAAATTGCGCGCGACCTTGGCGAGCACGGGGCCGGACGGAATTTTCGCGAGCGCCTGGCGGAGGATTATTGCCGACTGCGCCATTTCGCGAATCCGCACGACGTAGCGGTCCATCGAATCGCCGAGCTTGCCCCAATCGCCGGCGCCGATCGGCACCTCGAACTCAAAATCGGGATAGGCGGAATACGGAATGTCCTTGCGGATGTCCCACTTGATTCCGCACGCGCGCAGATTCGGCCCGACCAAGTTGTAGTTGATCGCGTCGGCGGGCGTGATCACTCCGACGCTCGCTAGCCGCTCGACGTAGATTTTATTCCACGAGATGAGTGCGTTGTATTCTTCGAGAATCGGATCGAAATGATCCAGATACGCGAGCGCCTTCTCACGCCATCCGGGCGGCAGATCCCATGCGACGCCGCCGATTCTCATGTAGTTAAAAGTCAGCCGCGCGCCGCACAGCTCTTCGATCAGATCGTTGATCATCTCGCGCTCGCGGATAGCGTGGGTGAACGGCGTCACCGCGCCGATATCCATCGCCATCGCGCCGACCGACAACAGATGCGATGCGATCCGGTTGAACTCCGCGGCGATCACCCGGCAGTATTCACCGCGTCTCGGCACTTCGATTCCGGCCAGCTTCTCGCAGGCCATGCCCCAGCCCTGGTTGGTGAACATCGCGCACACGTAATCGACGCGATCGGTGTACGGCATAAAGCCGTGATAGCCGACTTTCTCCGCGATTTTTTCGATCGACCGATGCAGGTAGCCGACGTCAGGAATCGCCTCGCGCATCACCTCGCCGTCGGCCCGCACCACGAAGCGCAACACCCCGTGCGTGGACGGATGCTGAGGCCCCATGTTGAGCGTCATCTCTTCGGTATGAAGCGTGCTCATTTCTTTTTCGTGTCGAGCCGGATGATCGGGCTCTCTCTTACTGTTGAAATACCGTGATACTCGGCCGGTTCGACGAAATCCTTGCGCAGCGGATGGCCGATCCAGTCCTCGGGCATCAGGATTCGGCGCATGTCACTGTGGCCTTCGAAGTTGACGCCGAGCAGGTCGAAGATCTCGCGCTCCATCCAGTTGGCCGACTTCCAGATGTTCTCCACAGTCTCGATGACCGGATTCTCGCGCGGCAATTTGACCTTCAGCACCGCAGTGTGGCGATGCTTGTACGAGAACAAGTGATAGACGACCTCGATCCGGTCCTTGTAATCGACCCCGCTTTGGTTCGACAGACAGTCCATCGCAAGCTCGGGATCTTCATTCATGAAGCGTCCGATCTCG
This sequence comes from Binatus sp. (SeqCode), assembly GCA_041487675.1. Taxonomy (GTDB): domain Bacteria; phylum Desulfobacterota; class Binatia; order Binatales; family Binataceae; genus Binatus. The sequence goes on along the minus strand of JBGPNU010000045.1, from coordinate 6,646 downwards.
ACTATCGCGCGCGGGTCGACCACCGAGAACGGATCTGGCTTCTTGTCCACTGTTTCGAGAACGCGATCGCCGAACCGATTCTTGACCCGCTCGAGTATTTGGAGCGGTTCCATGCTTATGCGGCCGCGACCCGCTTGCCGTTGCCGGCGCTGGGTGCGCGCGAGAGCCAGCGCTCGGTCATCATTTTCTCCTGCAACTTGAGGAGCCCCTCGGTCAGCGCCTCGGGACGCGGCGGACAGCCGGGAACGTACACGTCAACCGGCAGAATCTTGTCCACCCCGTCGCACACTGAGTAGGCGAGTTGGAACAGCCCGCCGCAACTCGCGCACGAACCCATCGAAATGACGTACTTCGGATCGGGCATCTGGTCGTAGAGCAGCCGCGTCCTGAGCGCCATCTTCAGCGTGAGCGTTCCAGCCACGATCATCAGATCGGATTGACGGGCCGACGCGCGCGGCGAGGCGCCGAAACGGTCGATATCGGCGCGCGGGCCGCCGGTATGCATCAGTTCGATCGCGCAACAGGCAAGGCCGAACAGCATGTACCAGATGCTCGACTTGCGCATCCAGTTCAGCAACTCGTCGGTCTTGGTAGTCAGAACATAATCCGGGAGCGTATTCAGCAAGGGCATAAAAAAACCTCAGACTTCTACTCCGGCACTTTCTTGATCCATTCGAGGTCGTGCTTGACCCACACATAAACCAGGCCTACGAACAGGATCATGAGGAAAATAAGAATTTCGCTGAGCGCGTAAAGGCGGCGTCCCGAGCGGACCCAATCAAGGTACACGGCCGCAATAGGATAAACGAATGCGACTTCGACCTCGAAGACGACAAAAATTAGCGCAATCAGGTAGAAGCGGACGTTGAAGTTGATCCACGCGCGGCCGGTCGGCGGCTCGCCGCATTCATAGGGAATCAGCTTCCGGTCGTAAGGATTATTCGGAGCGAGAAGCCTCTGCAGCCCGAACATCAGCGCCACGAAGCCGATCCCAATGATCGTCAGGGCAAGTGCGACGCCGAAATTCAAATACATGTTATGTTACCGAGTCCTCATTAATTGGACCGGTCGAAACTGTCAAGAAGGATGGCTTCACGCTCGCTGGTTCTGGCTTAAGAATATCTTAATTTGGACGCGCTACAAACTGACCGCTAAAAGTCACAGTTGACGGCTATTTGTGCTCCTTTAGCACCGCCTTAAGCGCCGGAGCGTCGAGCCAGGCGCCGTCGCCCTTGGGGCACGCCAGCATCTGCACTCCGCCCTCGGTTTTGGCGACCAGAAACTGCTTGCAATGCGGACAAGCGATGTGGCTTAACCGCTCGCGCATTTTCTCGAGGAGTTCCGCATCGCGCTGTCGCGCCCACTGGTCTTCGCGGGCTGCCTCGACATCGTGAATCTTGCTACCGAGACGGTCTTTGTTATCGCCTGCCATAGACCCTCCTGTCGCGCTCGCGCGATCAGATCATCTCCTTGATCAACTTGCCGCTGCGCGCTTTCTCGACGGTAGCGTCGAATTTTGATCCGAGATCAACGCCCATCTCCTTGGCGCGCTTCTTCGCCCACAGTCCGACGTTGCGCGAGTCGCGATAAAAAGACTCGTCGCGCGGCTTCGACGCGTCGAAGCTCGAAAGCCGTGACGACTCGCTCTCGACCACGGCGAACGACGACATCACGCGCTTCAGCCGCGATGACCCGCAATCCGGACAAGCCGGATGTTCGCGCCGCCGCGACGATCCCATCACCATGTGGGAACTCACGACTCTGCATCGCGCGCATTCGTACTCAAATATGGGCATCTGATCGCAAGGATATCCCGCGCGCATCACGCTCGCAATTCGGGGTAAAGGCGATATCGAATCGCCGCCTAGCCGGAGTCAGGAGGAAGTCGGGCCGGGGGTGTCGTCTTTGGGTTGCGAAACCGGCCGCCAACTCTCGCGCACATCGAGGACCCGACCGGCGAGCGGATTGCCGACCATGAACAGCAGGCCAATCGCGCCGACCGCGAGTCCGCTCCCCAGCCACCAGAGCGATCGGTACTCGATGCCTATCGTGAGCATCGCAAGCGCCCACAGCGGGATTATCAGCGAGACGACGAAGCGCATCAGCGCGCTTATCGCGTGTTCGGCATTTTCGACCCGATCGGCCATCACCAATCTATCTAGCGGCCGAGGCGCCGCATTTCAATTCCTTTGACTCGCGCCCACCGGCACGATTTCGTAGAGCGCGGGCGGTCCGCCGCCGCCGATTAGATTGGATTTCGCGATGAGTTTGAGACGTGCGCGATATTCGGGCGCCATCGCGCTTAATTCGCGCGGCGTCGCGATCAGATAGACGGGCTTGCCCATAGAGGGTTGGGCGCAGGCAGGACTCGCGAGGTCCGGCACCGCGGCGCCGTAATAAAAGGACAGTTCGTAATTGATTCCTGCCGGAATGCATAACTGATCGTCTTTGACGTGATCCGCAACGATCGGAACGAAACTCTTCACGCTGCGCATCCCAGCGAGGTCGGGTCGCAGCGTCGAGGTCCATAGCAGGCTCGCGGAAAGCCCAGCGAGGCCAAAAGCGATGCCAATCGCGGTCGCATCTCTTCTCCTGAAACTTCGGATCGCGAGGGCGGCCGCGACGACTAGCGCGATACCGCAAATGACGAAGGGAATTCGGAACCCTGCCAGGCCGTGCAGGAAGATTGCGTAGAATGCCGCGTCGCTCGATTGGAATTGGAGCTGCGGCGCGGCTGGCACATCGAAGATCGCCACGATGACGGCGGCGCAGAACGCAATTGCGCAGCCGCCGGTGAAGAAAACGGCGATCGCGTCGCGAAGTTTCGTAGCCGCGCGCGCGCCGTCGAGTTCGAGAGTCGAGAATGCCGACGCGCACAGTATCGCGATCCCCGGGATCGCGGGCAGGATATAGTCGTCGCGCTTGACGCTCGCGATCGTGAAAAAAAGCAGCACCGCGAGCGGCATGCTCGCCTGATAGATCACGGCGCGCCGCTTTCCCGCCGAAATTTCGCCCGTAAAGAAAGCAACCACGGCCGGTAGAATCAGCAGCGTCATCGGAAACGCGCCACCTATCAAACGCGCGGCAATAAAATAGAAAGGCCGCTGACTCTCGCCGGTGCCGCCAAGCTTGCCGGGCATGAAGTGGCCGAAATTCTCCGCGAAAATAATCTTCAAGATTCGCTCTTTGCCCGCGATCATCGCAGGCACGTACCAGACCGCGCCGAACGCGATCGCGATCGCGAGCACTTGCCACGGCCAGCGCTCACGCATGAGAGGAAGCGGACTCCGGCGCACCAGGATCAGATAGAGCAACGCGGAGAGTGCGCACAGCACAAGAGCCACCGGCCCCTTGGTCAAAATCCCAAGCCCAAGGATCACGCCCACAAGTATTGTTCTGCGCGGCGAGCCGCGTGATACGGGCGCCGGCGCCTCGAGTAGAGGATAAATCGCCGAGTACGCGGCGAAGAGCAGAAAGGTCAGCAGCATGTCGGTCAGCGCCTCGGTTCCGCGCGACGCAAATCCATAGGTGCCGAGGATAAAGACAAACGCGAGCCGTCCTTCGAGCACGCCGACGTTGGCGGCGGTCCACGCGAGTACGCACACCGCAAGAGCGGTTCCGGCGACCAGCGACACCACTCGCGCGCGAACTTCGTCAACCGTTCCGCCGGACAATTTTGCGACCGTCGCGGAGAGCCAGTAGAAAAGCAGCGGTTTGCGATCGATGAAACCGTAAGCGTCGCGCGGAATCAGCCAGCGTCCATCGCGCACGATGCTCTGAATCCATTCGGCGGATTGCGGTTCCGCGTCCTTCTGAAATGGCGCGCTGATTCCCTGGGCGAGAATGATGAGCGCGAATAATCCGGCGAGCGCGAGCATCGCCGGCCGTATGCTCGCCGGCCGGCTCGCGGGGCGCATCGAGGCGTGCGGCTCGCCGATAGTCACGGACGCCGCGCCGTCGCGATCGGCCGCAGCCACAGATGACGCAGGCCTCGGGCCGGATCGAAGCTCGCGACTTGCATCGAAGCCGCGTTGTGCGCATAGCCGATTCGGCCGCGGCGATCGACGATGATAATGCCGGCCTCTGCGCCGGTTGCGTCGATCAATCCGGCGATCGCGTCGCGCGCGATCGCATCGGGCGCGCCGCCGGCGAGCGCGAGCACCGCCTCGCGGCAGAGCGCAGTCAGGATTATCGCCTCGCCCTGCCCGGTCGCGGACGCGGCGCCCAAAGGATGCGCAAACGTACCCGCGCCAATTAGTGCTGAATCGCCCACCCGCCCGAAAAGTTTGCCCGGCACTCCGCCGGTCGAAGTCGCCGCGGCGATTGCTCCGCGCACATCGATCGCGACAGCGCCGACGGTGCCGTGTCCCATCGCGGCGCGACCGGCAGCCTCGGCGTCGGCTATCGCGACTTGCTGCCTTCGCGCGCGCCATCGCTCGCGCGCCCGCTCCGAAATCATTTCCTCGGGCCGCACCAGACGGATTCCGACCTTGCGCGCAAAGCTTTCCGCGCCCGCACCCGCCATCATGATGTGCGGGGAGTGTTCCATCACGGCCCGCGCGAGCGCGACCGGGTTGCGCACTCGGCTGACTGCCGCGACCGCACCCGCCGTGACCGTGTAGTCGGGTTCGTGCGAGTGAGCCGTTTCACGTAAGTCATCTAAACGACACGAGCGTTTAGCTCGCGGCGCGTCTTTCACCGCGATCGCGAGCGTCGCCGGCTCCGCCGCCATCACCGATGCGTCCATCTCGACGCGGCCCTCGGAGTTGAGCAGCGAGCCGTAGCCGGCATTGAAGAGCGGATGATCCTCGAGCGCCACGACCGTCGCGACCACAGCGTCCAAAGCACTGCCGCCGTGGCGAAGGATTTGCGCGCCGAGCCGCATCGCCGCGAGCATCGCGCGCCGCCGCTCGGGCCGTTCTACCCCCGGACCGGCAACACCCGCGCCGCCATGCGCAACCATCGCGGGGACGATTCGGATGCGAGCCATCTTTAGCAGGCTGTTGAAAAAGTAATTTTCAATTTTTTAACCTTTAACGTTCAACGGCCTGCTCCTTTAACCTAACCCCTAACCCCTTCCCTCGAGGGAAGGGGAACAATCGCAGAGGGGAATTTGGAATTCGGACCCTCACCCGACGCATAGCGTCGGCCTCTCCCTGTCAGGGAGAGGCAATTTGTAAGAAGCATTTGATTTGTGTTTTTCAACACCCTGCTAGCGTGCGGGCCTGCTGGCCCAGATAAACAGGCGCTTGAAATCGAACGTCATCGGCCCACTGGTGCCATAGGCCGAATTGAGCCGCGCGGTCAGCGCGTCGAGAAATTCGTCGTGTCGATTTTTCGGGATCGCGTCCATGAACGGCCTCAGCCCGGTCGAGCGGTACCATTGGACGACCTCGGAGGGACGATGCATCGGATGATGAAACGTCAGGTGATAGCAGTCGATCTGGTCGTAGCCGAGCTGCGCAAGCATCGCCGCATAAAACTCCGGCGGGTCTTCGCGGAACGCCCGCTCGAGCCCGGAAAGCATCGAGCGCCACGGCTCCTCGCGCGCCAGCCGTCCGAGTTCGACCTTGGCGGTCTCGGTTTCGTTGGCCGGCATCTGCACGACGATTTTTCCGCCCGGCCTTAGCGCCGCGAAACACGCGGCGAAAAGCGCGCGATGATTCGGAATCCATTGAAAGGTGGCGTTGGAAAATATCAGGGTGAAAGCGCGCTCGGCCTGGAACTTCGGGACATCGAGGAGTTCGAACGACACCAGGCTCTTAAGATCCTCGGGCTCGGCGTCGAGCAGCTTGCGCGCCGCCTCGATCATCGCAGGCGACCCGTCGATTCCATGCGCCGAACCATGCCGACTGCGCCGCGCCAGTTCGAGCGTGTTCTCGCCGGAGCCGCATCCGAGGTCAATCATTATTTCGTGTTCGTGGTCGGCGAACTTGAGCCGCGACAGGATATGCTCGACAGGCTCGGCGCGGTAACGCCGGAAACGGTTGTAGAGTTCGGGATCCCAGTCGGCCATCAGCGTCGCGCCTCTCTGGGGCAGCATAAGTGGCGTCGGATCGGCTCACAAGCGCACTTGCGGGCGCGCGCGGCGGCAACCTAATCGCTAGGTTTCCTGAAACCTCACGCATCGCCCCCGGCGCATGGTTTCGGACTTCCCGTCTTAATAACACAGGAAGCGCGAAACCCATCGCCCCCGGCGCTTGTGTGGGTTTCGCTCATTTTCTCTGTGGTTCGATCACGGTCGGGGAACCGAGGCGTTGCGCTGCCGGGCCTCCGGGCTCGCGTTGAGCTCGCGGTCAGTTTCCGAAGTCCCAGCTCTCCCCTGTGTGATACCGTCCCAGCACGTTCTTCGCGATTAGTATCCTGTGGACTTCGTCCGGGCCGTCCGCGAGCCGCAGCGTCCGGGCGCCCTGGTACATCGCGGCGAGCGGCAGGTCGCCCGAGATGCCCGCCGCGCCCCAGACCTGGATCGCGCGGTCCACCACCCGCTCGTAAGCCGCCGGGACGAAGACCTTGATCGCCGAGATGTCGGTGCGCGGGTCGGCGCCGCTGTCCATGCGCTCGGCGCAGTGGATGGTCATCAAGCGCGCCGCCTGGATGTCGATGTAGGAGTCGGCGATAAAGCCCTGGATGAACTGCTTGGTCT
>JBGPNU010000044.1:0-14713 GCA_041487675.1 Binatus sp. (SeqCode) | reverse complement strand
GATGTTCTGATTCGCGGGTCAAGTCATGATTGATTCGATCGAACGCTTATCGCTCAAACTCCGGCCCTGGAGCGACGTTGTCAAGGCCGGATTGCGCGCGCCGGTTCCAATTCGATCGAACGATCCATTAGGGAGGAGCGGGCTTGGCAACTGCATGATTCCGACCCCGAAACTTTAGCACGTCCATCGCAAGCCCGGTTCGGAGGCCGGTTCGTAGGCCGGTTCGGAGGCTATTTCATTGCCTTCGGCCAGATACTAGGATGGCCCCGAACCGGACTGGCCGATTGGTCAGGCGGGACGAAATCGCGACCGAGGATTATCGAATCGCGGTGGATCGCATCGCGCATGCAAGGGAGGCGTCGATGCGCTCCGCCAGAGGTGGTTTTTATGCGGGTCCTGTTCGTGCATCCGAGTCCGCTCATGTATAGCGAGATCTACCTGCGCCTGGAACCGCTCGGGATGGAACGAGTGGCCGCCGCAGTGCGTGCGGCTGGCCACGAGGTCAGGATGCTCGACCTTCAGATTTTCAAGCATCGCGACCTGTTTGCGGAACTGGAAAGCTTTCGACCCGACGCGGTCGGCTTCTCGCTGAATTATCTTGCCAATGTGCCCGAGGTGATCGATCTGGCCGCCGACGTGAAGCGGCTCCGGAAGGGCTGCTTCGTATTCACCGGCGGCCATAGCGGTTCGTTCGTCGCCGACGAGATCCTTGAGCACGCGCGCGGCGCCATCGACGCGGTTATTCGTGGCGAGGGCGAGACCGCGACGCCAATGCTGCTCGACGCGATCGGCACCGGCTCGATCGCGAAAGTTCCCGGCGTCGTGACGACGCAAGGCGCCGGACCGACGCCGGTGATGCTCGACGATCTCGACCAGTTTTTTCCGGCGCGCGATCTGGGACGCCGGCGCAACAAATATTTTATCGGCACCCTCGATCCGTGCGCATCGATCGAGTTCACCCGCGGATGCCCGTGGGATTGTTCATTCTGCAGCGCGTGGACGTTCTACGGCCGCAGTTATCGCAAATCCACGCCCGAAGCCGCCGCCGAAGACATGCTCTCGATCAAGGAGCCCAACGTCTTCATCGTCGATGATGTCGCGTTCATCCATCCCGAGCATGGCTTTGCGATCGGCCACGAAATCGAAAAGCGCAAGATCAAAAAGCAGTACTACCTCGAAACCCGCGCCGACGTTCTCTGCCGCAATCCAGAAGTCTTCAAGTACTGGCGGACGCTCGGCATGGAATACATGTTCCTCGGTCTCGAGGCGATCGACGAGGAAGGCCTGAAGTTGCATCGCAAGCGCTCCTCGATGGGCGTCAACTTCAAGGCGCTGGAAGTCGCGCGCGAAATCGGACTCACAGTCGCGATCAACCTGATCGCCGACCCGTCATGGGACGAGCGGCGCTTCCAGGTCATCCGCGATTGGGCGATCAGCATCCCGGAAATTGTGCATCTGACCGTTGCCACGCCGTATCCCGGCACCGAGCTGTGGTTCACCGAATCGCGCAAGCTCACGACGCTCGACTACCGGCTATTCGACATCCAGCACGCCGTGTTGCCGACCAAGTTGCCGCTCAAGCAGTTTTACCAGGAGCTGGTGAAGACGCAGGCCGTGCTCAATCGCAAGCATCTTGGTTTCGGCGTGCTGAAGGAGGTCGCGTCGATCGCCGGCCGGCTCGCGCTCAAGGGGCAGACCAATTTCATCAAGATGCTCTGGAAGTTCAACAGCGTGTACAACCCGGAGCGTCAGTTCGCAGAGCATTCCAGGGAAGTGAAATATGCGATGCGCCCGCCGCCGATGCATACCGACGGACGACCCCCCGCCGACAAGCTGTATATCCATATGCCGAAGCCGTCGCGTCCGAGCGCTCCGACACCCGCCGCCGGCGGCCGGTGAAACGGATCAATTCAGAAGAATGCGAAACCTCACGAGGTTTCGCGCTTCCCGTTGGTTAAGACACGATAGTTCCTACAGTCGGTGACCGTTATGAAGCTAAGAGTGGAATTCGAGCAGGAAACAGACGGTCGCTGGATCGCTGACGTCACCGATCTTCCCGGAGCGATGGCTTACGGCAAGACCCGAGAGGAAGCCTTGGTGGCTGTTGAGGCGCTAGCGCTACGAGTGATCGCGGATCGCATCGAGAACGGCGAACTCGCTCCTGGTTGATCCTACTTTCCTGAAAACTTCGGCGGACGCTTGATTCTCCGAGGTCGTTTCAGATCGAGCGATACCACTCGGCGATCGCCGCGCCGATTTCACCCGGCGAATCTTCCTGGATGAAGTGCACGCCCTTGACGGTCACCTCGCGCTGATTAGGCCACCCGCGGCAGAACTCGCGTTGTGCGCCGGTCAAAATAGCGCCGGGCTCGGCGTTGATGAACAGCTTCGGCATCGGACTCTTCGCGAGCCACTCCGAGTAGCCCTTCACGATCTCGTTTACGTCGCTCGGCGCGCCGTCGAGCGGAATCTCGCGCGGCCACGTGAGCATCGGACGGCGCGACTCGCCCGCCTGCGTATACGGCTTTCGATACACGTTCATTTCGGCGTCGCTCAGTTTTCGAATTATGCTGCCGGGCAAAATCCGCTCGACGAAGAGATTGTTTTTCAGGATCATGTCGTCGCCGGCGGGACTCCGCATCGCTTTAAAGATGTCGGCCGCCAGTTTCGGCCATTCCGGCCATTTGAGCGGCCTCACAATCGCTTCCATATACGCGATTCCCCTGACCGCCTCGGGATGCCGCGACGCCCAGTAGAAGCCGAGCGCCGATCCCCAATCATGCACGACCAGCGTGACCTTGCTCTTGAGATTCAGCCCGTCGAAGAACGCGTCTAGATGCCGCGAATGATCGACGAAGCGATACGTCCCCGTCGCCGACGGTCCCGACGCGCCCATCCCGATCAGATCGGGCGCGATGCATCGTGCGAGCGGCGCGACGTGCGGAATCACATTGCGCCACAGGTACGACGAGGTCGGATTGCCGTGGATAAAAACAACCGGGTCGCCGCTTCCCGCGTCCGCGTATGAAATCCAGGTGTCGAGCAGTTCGAGTTTCATCCGCGGATGCGGATCTGTTTCGGAAATTTGAGTTTGGTTATCGCTCATGACTTGATTGATACGACCTCATCCGCATATGCGCAAGCATCAATTCGCGTTTGCCCTCTCCGGTGCGCCAAGCGCAAAATCGCCGCAGTCGGCAAATGCGAGGAACACTTCTATGGCGGAGGATCGCAAGCGAAAGTTCTGGGGATGGGGCTACGAGGACCAGGGACCGAATCCCGAGCAGCAAAAGCACATGGCCGAACGGATGGCCAAGCGATTCGGCCTTGGACCACTTGAACTCACGCCGCCCCCCAAGGAGAGCGAACTCAATCTGCGCGCGCCGCGTATCAAGCCGCCCCCGACGCTCGAGGCTCTTTGCTCGACCAGCACCCACGACCGCGCCGGGCATACCTACGGCAAGAGTTCCGGCGATATCCGGCGCGCATTTCGGCGCCACTACCCCAATCCAATCGATGTGGTCGCGTTCCCGCGCGATGAGCACGATCTGATTCGGCTGCTCGAATGGTGCGATGGTGCGCGGCTGGCCGCGGTGCCGTATGGCGGCGGATCGAGCGTCGTTGGTGGCGTCGAGCCGCCCGACGACGATCGTTATCGCGGAGCAGTTTCGATCGATCTGATGCATCTCGGCAAAGTCCTCGAAGTTGACAAGATTTCGCGCGCCGCGCGAATCCAGGCGGGGGTGTACGGACCCGCGCTCGACGCGCAGCTCAAGCCGCACGGCCTGACGATCCGGCATTTCCCGCAGTCGTTCGAGTTCTCGACGCTGGGCGGATGGATCGCGACGCGCTCGGGCGGTCATTTCGCGACGCTCTACACCCATATCGACGATTTCGTCGAGTCGCTTCGGGTCGTGACTCCCATCGGTATCGTCGAGTCGCGCCGCATCCCCGGCTCCGGCGCGGGCCCGAGTCCCGATCGCATGTTCATCGGCTCCGAAGGAATTCTCGGCGTTATCACCGAGGCCTGGATGCGGCTGCAGGATCGTCCTATCTTTCGCGTCGGCGCGTCGGTCCCGTTTCCAAGCTTGCTCGAAGCGGCGGAAGCCGTTCGCCAGATCTCACAGGCCGGAATCTATCCCGCGAATTGCCGCGTACTCGACGAGGGCGAGGCGTTCAACTCGGGCGCCGGCAATGGCGAGGAGGCGGTGCTGGTGCTGGCGTTCGAGTCCGCCGATCATCCGCTGGAACCGTGGATGAAACGCGCGCTCGAGTGCTGCGCCGATCACGGTGGCAAGGTGCCGCCGGCAGACGCCGCGAAAACTCGCACCGATGCGGACGCGACCCACGAAGGGTCGGCGGGAGCGTGGCGCAATGCGTTCCTGAGCGCGCCGTACCTGATGGACACGGTGGCCGCGCTTGGAATGGTGAGCGACACTTTCGAGACCGCGATTACGTGGGAGCGCTTTCCGGATTTTCATCGCCAGATGATGGAATGCGCGCGCGATGCGATCACGCGGGTCTGCGGCAAGGGTTCTGTCACGTGCCGATTCACCCACGTTTACCCCGACGGTCCCGCGCCGTACTACACCGTGCTTGCGCCCGGGATACGCGGCTCCGAGATCGAGCAATGGGACGAGATCAAGTCGGCGGTGTCGGACAAACTGATCAAGCTCGGCGGCACGATTACGCATCATCACGCCGTCGGCCGCTATCATCGGCCGTGGTACGACCGCCAGCGTCCCGACGGGTTCGCGCTCGCGCTGAAGGCCGCAAAACGGGCGCTCGATCCGCGCGCGATTCTGAATCCGGGGGTGCTGATCGATCCGGACTGACCGCGCACCGATCCGTCACTGACCGTCATTATCTATCGGTTTGAGAATCGGCCGGTTGTTGACGGGCTGTACCGGACGATTCGTAGTTCGGGTGCCCCAGCAACCCTCCTCGGAATCCTCGAACGCGCTGATCTGATCTTGCGACATGGTGATCGGCGTCAGCATCTCCGTCCATAAAACTCCCTCCGCACACCTCGGTAGCGCGGTGGTATTACCTGGAGTGGTCAAAGAGCCGACAAATCGCACGTAGTTCTTCTTGTTGGGAATCAGGTTGTTCAAATCGAGGTCGACCGTCGAAGGATCGCCCTCGCTTGGAGGCTCGAGCACGCCGCTGTCCTTTTTCCCCGAGGACACCAACACGCCCACTACCGCCAGCAGTCCGTTGGGCGACTGATGCACCAAATGGATTTCCATCGGAAACTGTTTTCCGTCTTTCGTGTATTCGCTCGGAGTGTGGACGTGAATGTTTATCAGCTCATATTCCGTGTTACCGATCTTGATGAAGTTACCCTGGCCGTGGCCGATCACAATCTGATCGTCGTGATCGAGAAAAGTCACCTGGGCAACGCCGTAGTGAAAAGTCAATTTGGGGAGCTTGGCGGGAGATACGGTGTGCCCGCGCGTGACAATGTCGAACGGAGATTGGAGCACTCCCTTCCCGCACATGATGGGAAACAGCGTGCTCCAGAAGGCGGGACCGTTCGGGCCGCTGTAGGACCAATCAGGTTCGCTGGGACATCCTGACGCCATCGCGCCTGCTGTAGGAGCCATCACCAGTATCGCGGCGAAAAACGCAAATGTGTTTCGAACCAGCGCAAATCGCTTTCTCACGTGCTCACCTCTGCTGCGACGCCGACAGTTTGGCATTCGCCCGATTCCTAAGCGAGGGGATTGCGCCGCCGAGATGATTCTAGTCGTCGATCTTGAGTTCTTTCTTCGCCGCCTCGCTCATCATGTGCGGCGTCCACGGCGGGTCCCAGACTATCTCCACGCAGGCGTCGTCGCATCCGGGAATCCCGAGCAGCTTGTCCTGGATCTCCTGCGTGATCATCATGCCCATCTGGCAGCCGGGCGCCGTCAGCGTCATCGTAACGTTGACGACGTGGTGCTCGATCGCGACGCCGTAAATCAATCCGAGGTCAACGAGGTTGACCGGAATCTCGGGGTCGTAGCACTCGCGCAGCACTTCGTAAACTTCGGCTTCGGTGAGTGCGGGTGAATTCTCCATAAGGCAATAGCTAGTATATAAGATGGTTGCGGCGCGCGGTATCCATATAAGCGCGGCCGCCGACGTCTCAGCGGAGGTTTCACGACGATGCCCGACAAAGAAGATCTGTACGACCAAGCGATCGACGCCTACGCCGACGAAAAATTCGACGAGGCGATCGCGCTATACAAGCAGGCGCTCGAGATTGATCCAAGGTATATCGATGCGATCCACGGGATGACGATGTGCTATCAAGCCAAGGGCGATCTCGACTCGGCTATTGAGCTCACGAAAAAGTTTATCGAGCAGGCGCCCGAAGACATCCTGGCGTTCACCAACCTCAGCATGTTTTATCAGAAGAAGGGCATGATACAGGAAGCCGAGGCCGCCGGCGCCGAAGCGCGACGGCTCGATTGGAAGCGGCAACTCAAGGAAGGCAAGAAGTAAGCGAGGTCGCGATGAAGCTCAAGGACAAAGTCGTACTGATCACCGGCGGAGGCTCGGGACTCGGACGCGAGATGGGACTGACGTTCGCGCGCGAGGGCGCGAAGATCGGCGTCAACGACATCAGGCCCGAATCCGCGCAAAATGTCGTGACCGAGATCGAGCGCGCCGGCGGCAAGGCCCGGCCCTTCGTCGCCGACGTCTCGAGCAGCGCCGCGGTCAAAAAGATGTTCACCGGCTTCATCGCGGCGTTCGGCACTATCGACATATTGATCAACAACGCCGGCATCGGACGCACTCGCGACGCGAGCGAGGTCATCCCGACTCACGAGAAGACCGACGAGGACTGGCACAAGATGCTGGCGACGCATCTCGACTCGACGTTTTTCTGCACCCGCGAGGCGCTCAAGGTGATGATCCCTAAACAGTCGGGACGCATCATCAACCTCGGTTCGATCGCCGGCACCACCGGGCTAGCCTTCGCCTCCGACTACTGCGCGGCGAAGGGCGGAATCATCTCGTTCACGAAGTCAGTCGCGCGCGAAGTGGTCGGGATGGGAATTCTCGTCAATTGCATCGCGCCGGGTTTCATCGATACCCCGATGACCGCGATCATCGAGGGCGAGCTGCGGCAGCAGATAATCGCGGTCACGCCGATCGGCCGCTTCGGCGAGCCGAGCGACATCGCGGCCGCCGCGCTTTTCCTCGCCTGCGAGGATTCGAAATTCATGGTCGGCCAGGTAATCAGCCCCAACGGCGGCTACGTGATCTGAGCCGTCACGATTGCCGAGACCGACGGGAACCGATTCAGATGCAGCTCACGTGATGGTGACCCGATCGGCCGGTGTCCTGATTCCGCTCTTCTCTCTGCGCACTCGCCACAGTCTCGGACGCGGCGAGATCCTCGATCTTGCGCCGATGATCGACCTTGCGCTCGCGATGGGCTGTTCGGTGATCCAGCTCCTGCCGCTCGACGAGACCGGTCCCGCCGAACAGAGCCCCTACAGCGCGCTGAGCGTGAATGCGATCGATCCCATTTACATCTCGATCCGCGACCTCCCCGGCGTCGGGCGCGTCGTGCTCGGCCGCGCCCGCGCGGCGGTCGGAAGTGGCCGCGTGGTTCTTCGCTCGACGGTGCGGCGCGAAAAGTTGGCCCTGCTCGAGCGCGCATACCGCGCGACCCGCGCGCGCCGCGGCCGCGACGAAGGCGGCGACCTTGCCGCCTTCGTCGCGGCCAATACCTACTGGCTCGACGACTACGCGCTGTTCCGCGCGCTTGAAGAGCGCTTCGAATGGTCGAGCTGGGAAACCTGGCCCGCCGAGCTGATCCGCCGCGAGCCCGATGCGCTCGCGGCCGTCCGCCGCGAGTTTGCAGATCAGATCGCGATGTATTGCCTCTGGCAATTCATCGCGCATCGTGAGTGGTCCGCGATGCGCGCGTATGCGGCCTCGCGCGGCGTGCGGATTGGCGGCGACCTCGCGTTCTCTCCTTGCGCCGAGAGCGCCGAAGTATGGGCCAATCAGAATGACTTCGATCTCACTCGCTCTGTCGGCGCTCCCCCCGACAATTTCAATCCCAAGGGTCAGCGATGGGGCCTTCCGCTGCCCAACTGGGAGCGGATGCGCGCGAACGGGTTCAAGCTGATGCGTGCGCGCGTGCGGCACGCCGGTTCGCTCTACGATTTGATTCGAATCGATCACGTGGTCGGCCTTTACCGGACTTTCAACTTTGGCGCCGATCCCGACGCGGCCGGAATTTTCACGCCCGAGAACGAAGAGCTGCAGCGAGTCCAGGGCGAGGAGATCATGCGCACCATCAAGGAGGAAGCCGGAGCCACTGCAACTGAAATCATCGCCGAAGACCTTGGCAGCGTCCCAACGTGGGTGCGCGAATCGCTCACGCGTCTCGGCGTGCCCGGCTACAAGGTGATGCAATGGGAGCGCGTCGATTGGGGCCGCCCCGACGAAACTTTTCTGAGCCCCGCGTCCTATCCCGAACTGTCGGTTGCGACCACCGGTACTCACGACACCGAATCTCTCACGACCTGGTGGCGCGAGCAGCCGGTTTCCGAACGCGAGAAGCTGATGCGCGCGCTCGGAATCGCCGGCGATGTGAATCCGCGCGCGATGCTCGACCAATCGGCGCGCGACGCGATCCTTACGGCGCTGTACGCAGCCCCGTCGCGCCTGGTGATCATTCCGATCCAGGATCTGTTCGGATGGAGTGCGCGAATCAACCGGCCCGGCACCGTCAACGATTCGAACTGGACTTATCGATTGCCGATGACCCTGGAACGGCTTCGCCGCAGCCCCGCGATTCAATCGCGCATCGCCAAGCTGCGCGAAATAGCGATCCGCACTAGCCGCTTCAATCCGTAGAAATCAAGTGAGTCGCCTGCGCGGGCGAGGTGAATTCGGAATGCGAAACCCCTTACCGGTTTCGCGCTTCCCGTCGCACCGGATGCGGGCGCATCTTCCAGACGGGAAGTCTGAAACCTGCGTGAGGTTTCAGGAATCCGGGGCCCTTCGACTCCGGCAGCCTTCGCTCAGGGTGACGGGAGGAGGCTGATAGGCGACACTCCATCGGCGGTGTCAATCGCAACCAACGTGAACCTCAGTCGAAGGCGGAACCCACACCTACCGGCCGCCAAGCGGCCGGCCTCCTCTCCCGTGAAAATAACGGGCGAGGTAAGAAGGTCGGCTGTCGCGTCAATCGCGACCAAGTTGTGACGGGCGGGGGGCTTGAACTATAAGCAAGACTCGGTGTGTAACTTCGGCGCGGCAATTTTCCGGGAGGCTTAGATGGGACCACTTGAGGGAGTCCGGGTGCTTGATTTGAGCATGGTGGTTGCGGGGCCGTTCTGCACCATGATGCTTGGCGACTTGGGCGCCGACGTAATTAAGATTGAGCCTCCGGAAGGTGACGTGTCGCGCGTCGTGACGGCCCAGACCCGCGGTGGCGTACCGGTCGGAATCCTCAACTGGAACCGCAACAAGCGCGCGTTGATGCTCGACCTCAAGCGCCCGGGCGCCGCCGAGGTATTTCTGAAGATGGCGCCCCACGCAGACATCGTCGTGCAAAACGTGCGGCCCGGCGTGGTCGATCGGCTTGGGGTCGGCTACGACGCGGTCGCGGCGCGCAATCCGAAGATCGTTTATTGCTCGATCGCCGGCTATGGTTTTTCGGGTCCGTCGGTCAACAAGCCGGCCTACGATCCGATAATCCAGGGGATGGCGGGAGTGATGACTTCGCAGCGGACACAGGGCCGCCCGCGCGCGGTCAAAAATATCCTCGGCAACAAAGTCACCGCGATGACGGCGGCGATCTCGATCCTGGCCGCGCTGAGCGAAGCGCAAAGAAGCGGCCGCGGACAGCATCTGAAGATCGCGATGATCGACGCGGTCGCATACTACCTGATGCCCGACACCGCCTCGCGGCACACCTATCTGCCCGACCAGCGCGGCGTGCCGCCCTCGATGAACACGCTCGAGCCGTTCCAGACTGCCGACGGATTCATTACTATTGCGCCGCTCACGGACAAGCATTGGGCGGCGATACTCAAAGCGGTCGGTCATCCGGAATGGTTCGAGGGCGACGAGCCGCGGCCCGAACGGGTGAAGCGATCGATCAAGAGCCTCATCACCCTGTTCCCGACCGAGCCGTCAGCTTACTGGCTCGAGAGGATCGAGGCTGCCGACGTTCCATGCGGACCGGTCAACGACTACGACACCATCTGGAACGATCCGCAGTTCGTCGCGAACGAGACGTTTTTCGAATATGAGCATCCCAAGGCCGGGCGGGTTCGAGCGGTGCGATCGCCGGCGCGATTCTCGCGCACCGAACCCGAGTTGTGGCGGCATGCTCCCGATCTCGGTCAGCATACCGACGAGATTCTGGGCGAGTTCGGATTCAGCGCCGAAGAAGTCGCAAAGCTGCGCCACGATCAGATCGTAAAGTGAGATTCAAATCGTAAAGTGAGATCACCTTCGGTTCCGCAAGCGCGAGGCTCCCGCTGGCTGAGCAGTTCGCGCAGATTTGCATACACGCTCATGGGCCTTGCGATCGCGACGGCACCGGGGTGCGCATCGCGCAAACCCACCCGGCCCGGGCAGCCGCCATCGGCCATCGCGGCGGTCCCGACCGCGCAACCAACCCCGACCGGAGCGCCGATGAGTACCCACGCTCCGTATGCGATCACGGCTGGACTCGACGGAAATCTCTGGTTCACGGAGTACCAGGGCGACGGAATTGGCCGTATCACTCCATACGGCGCGACCAAACGGATACCGATCGATCCGGACGGCTTTGCCGAGCGGATCACGGCGGGCCCCGACGGTGCGGTGTGGTTTACCGATACGCCGGGAAACCGGGTAGGACGGGTCGCGCAGGATGGAAAAATCGCGTACCTCAAGCTGCCGCATTCAAGCAGCGGCCCGGTCGGAATCACTTCAGGACCCGATGGGAACCTGTGGTTCACCGAGCATTCGGGCGATCGCATCGGACGGCTGCGCCCGACCGGCACTCTGACCGAGATTACGTTGCCCAAGAACACCGGCCCGGCCGAAATCGTCACCGGAAGCGACGGCAACCTGTGGATGGCGGAGGATCACGTAAATCGGATCGCGCGCGTAACGACTTCGGGTTCGGTGAAGGAATTTCAAATACCCACGCCCGACAGCCATCCGGCGATGATGACGCTCGGTGCGGACGGCAACGTCTGGTTCACGGAACCGCAGGTGGACAAAATCGGACGAATCACTCCGGAGGGAGCGATAACTGAGTTTTCAATCCCGGCCAGCGGCGTGCCGCTTGGGATCGCGACTGGCTCGGACAAAAACCTTTGGGTCACGATGGTGAGCGCGCATCTGATCTACCGGGTCACTCCGACTGGAACCTTCACGGGCTTCCACACCTCGGACAAAACGATGGCGACGTTCATCACGGGCGGCCCGGACGGGATGCTGTGGTTCACCGAGCCGAATGGAAAAATTGGAAAGCTCACAACCGCGGGTGACGTCAACGAATTCGTATTTTCCGATCCTTACAGCACGCCCAAGTAGAAACTGCGGCGCGGGCCGCCCGAAGCTCTGGCGCGTCTGTTCCGTCCGCCAAGTTTTGCGCTATAAGCGGTCTATCTATAGGAACCAAAACAATTGGCTCGTTTGGATTCCGGCATTATGCCGCAAGGGAGATTTTGATCGATGGGCAAGCTCGACGGTAAGGTAGCCGCAATCACAGGCGGCGGCCGCGGTATTGGCCGCGGTATCGCGAGGGCATTCGCCGCGCAGGGATGCGCAGTCGTGATCAACGACCTCGGGGTCACGGTCGCGGGCCAGAAAGAAACCGCGTCACCGGCCGATGAGGTGGCCAATACAATCAAAGCCGGCGGCGGAAACGCGGTCTCCAATCATATGGATATCGCGACTGTCGAAGGCGGCGAGGGCCTGGTCAACCAGGCGATCAAGGAATTCGGCAAACTCGATATCCTGGTCAACGTCGCCGGCATCCTGCGCGATCGCATGATCTTCAACATGACCGAGCAGGAATGGGACGACGTGATTCGGGTGCACCTGAAGGGGCATTACTGCACGATGCGTCCGGCTTCCGCGCACATGCGGGAACGCAAGTGGGGCAGGATAATCAACTTCTCGTCAAACTCGGCGCTGGGGAGCCCCGGCCAGCCCAACTACGCAGCGGCCAAGGCGGGAATCCTGGGCCTGACCTACTCGAGCGCGAACTCGCTGCAAAAATACGGGATCACCGTAAACGCGATCATGCCGGGTGCGTCAACGCGAATGACCGACACGATTCCGGCCGGCAGGATGCCCGGGGCGAGTGGAATCCCGCAATCAGAACAGGTCGAAGGCACTCCGCGCGATCCGGCCAATGTGGCGCCGATCGTAGTTTTCCTGGCCAGCGACGCGGCCGAGAAGGTGACGGGGCAATGCTTCGGCGCCTCGGGCTACCGGATCATGCGCTACCGGCATATCGCTCCCGACAAGATTCTGTATAACAACGGCCCGTGGAATGTTGACGAGTTGTTCGAGCGGCTCAAGTCCACGCTGCTGGTCGATCTTGGCACGCCGCGGATGTAATCGGGGGTTTCCTCCGCGCGAATCTGCCAAATAGCCTCTCCCCTCGGGAGAGGTTATGACCTGGCTCTTCACGTCCGCCGTCAGCGCCTTTTCGGCGTCGCGGCGGGCTCTTCAATTCCAAAACTCGTGTTTAGGAATTTGATGACGCGCTCCGCATAGATTGCCGGCGCTTCGTAAATGGCGTCGCCGTGACCGTCGCTGGGCGCAATCCAGATTTCCGATCTCAGGCCTGCCGCGTAAAGAATCGCCTTGCCATCGGCGAGCGGAGTTATCTTGTCGCCGCGATTCTGGATGACGAGAAGCGAACAGTCGCCAAGATTGGCGGCATCGGTGACTGGGGAGATTTTGCCCAGCGGCCGGCCGAACACCCAACCCGCTTCCCATATTACGGTGCTGGCGAATGCGGGATTCAATCTCGAGATAGAGGGGCTGCGCATGATCAACTGCGCGAGATTCGCATAGGAGCTATCCGCGACGATCGCCGTGAAGACCCGCTGCTGGGCCTGAGCCATTATCGCGCCGGCAGCTCCCTCCGAAATTCCGAGCACGGCTATTTTTTCGAAGCCGTCTTCCTTGAGAGTGCGCGCGGTCGCGAGCGCGAATTTTCGTTTCAGCATTCCCCAGTTGATTCCGAAGGAAGGGTTGTTCGCGCTATAGCTCGCGACCACCGTAAATCCGGCCTCGTGAAGAAACTTGACGTAGGGGATGAGCTGATCTTCCGAGCCACCGGCTGCGGGCAGGATCACAACTACCTCGCGGCGTTTGCCCGGAAAATACCATCCGGCGGCGCCGACCTGGCGATGCCGCCACGCATCGTCCTCGACCGTTCCCGCGTCGAATCTCTCCGGCTCGACGCCGACCGCAGCGGCGATGTCGGTGACCGAGCCGCGTTTGAAGCCTGGAACATGTTCGCCGAAAACGTCCTGGCCGTTGCCCGTGTATAGAAAGGCCGGGTACCGGAGCGAACGCGCGACGAAGAAGGCGGCGACAATCCAGATCAGAGCCGGGATCGCGAGGAACAACGCGCCAACGGCAAAAATGCGCCGTGGCTTGCGCTGGTCTGACACGGCCGCATTGGCGGCGGGATCGTTCTCGCTCATCGGCTATGCTTTGTCTGATCGCGCGCGCGCCTGCAAGTGCGCGCGCCACGCCGCGATCGAGGCGTTCGGCGAACCCGGCGCCCTTGCCGCTCTAGCGGCGCAGGCGTAGGGCGGGCGCGATTGTAGGTCCTGCGAAGACCTGCAATAATCTTACCGATGGTCTTACTATGAGCCGGACAGCAAAAACAAAATTATCGACCAAGGGTCAGGTCGTTCTTCCAAAGTCGCTGAGGGCGTCCCATCGATGGAAGCCCGGTACCGAGTTCATCATCCAGGACCAGGACGAGGGCATTTTGCTCAAGCCGAAAGCCGGAGCCGAGGCGCGGACTTGGGAGTCGATAATCGGTTGCGTCCCTTACCGAGGTCCGCGCAAGAGCGTGAAGGAAATGGACGAGGCGGTTGCGGCCGAGGCACGGTCGCGCAAATGACCGCGCTCGATACGAATGTCCTTGTTCGCGTTATAACTAACGACGATAGAGCTCAGGCGGCTCGCGCCGCGAAGTTTCTCCGCGAGCAGGAGAGGGTTTTTATCCCAAAAACGGTTCTCCTCGAACTGGAGTGGGTTCTACGAAGCGCCTACCGGATCGAGCCGAATGCGATTGTTTCCGCACTGCGCGACATCCTGGGTGTGTTCAACGTCGAAGTCGAAGACGAAGCCGAATTGAGACAGGCCATCGAATGGTACGATAAAGGGATGGACTTTGCCGATGGTCTCCACGTCGCTTCCGCCGGTCGCGAGCGGAAGTTCGCTACATTTGACAATGCGTTACGCCGGAAGGTTCGGCGTCTCGGGGTGAATGAACTAGCGGACATTTGAACTCGCACATAGGAAACAATCTTCATGTCGCGCTGCGTGCGATCAACTGAGGCGATGACGCAGTGCTACGCTTGAGCCTACAGAGGAGGCCCACCATGCATATGAACGTGAAACCCATCCCGACGCTCGACCCCCGGATCAACGAGATCCGCGCGCTCACGGCGCAGATCGTCAACCGCGATATCCTGCCCAACGAGCGCAAGCTCTGGGCGGG
>JBGPNU010000043.1:0-14714 GCA_041487675.1 Binatus sp. (SeqCode) | reverse complement strand
TGATCGTGATGTCTTTGCGCGTGATCCGCTCGACTTCCTTCAGGGTCTCCTGCGCGGCTCGCATGCTGATTCCGCCGAGCGACAGCGGCCATTCGCAGTAGAGCCGCTTGTTTAGAAAGTAGGCGGTCGGCTGTCCGTCGGTGATCACGATGATGTGCTGATTGCGCGACGGATGGCGGGCCAGCAAATCAGATGCGAGCCGCAGGCCATCTTGCAGGTTGGTGAACGGATCGCCCATGTTCCACGACGCTTCGGGCAGATCCTTGAGCTTCAATTCGACGGCGCGCGTATAAAAGCCGACGATCGAGAAATAGTCGCGCGGGAATTTCGATCGAATCAGCGTCTCCATCGCCATCGCGACTTTCTTCGCCGCCGCAAACCGCCCTTCCCAACTCATCGACCACGACATGTCCAGGCACAGCACCGTGGACGACGAACTCGCATAATCGTTCTCGTAAATCTCGAAATCTTCCGGACGAAGCTCGAGCGGCACTCCCGGTTTGCGCGCCAGCGCATGCTTGAGCGTCGCGACCAGGTTCAGATTCAGCGGATCGCCGAACGCGTACGGCTTGGTCTGCTCGGGGCGCATCTCGGTGATTCCGCGATGGTCGGTTGCGTGCCCGCCCGCGCGATCCTTGAGCAGGTTCTGGTAGATATCGCGCAGCGCGAGTTGCCCGATCCGCCGGACGCCCTTGGGCGAGAGCTGGAAATGGTCGCCCTTCGGCACCATGTATCCCGACTGCGTCAGCAGCACCATGACCTGCTTGAGATTCTGGAAATCCCTGCTCGCCTGCTGGCCGAGGATCCGCTGCAGGTCTTCCATCGATATGGTTTCGAAATTGCCCGACATCAGATCCTGCTCGAGCTGGCGCATCCGTTCCATCTCGCGCATCAGTTCGAGCGCCTCGTCGTATCCGAGGCTCTTGGGACCGTGGAACATGTGCTGATTGCGATCGCGGAAATTCTCGAGGTCGCGGATATTCTCGTATTCCTCGAGCAGCGCGTCGAAGTCCGCCTTCGCATCGGCGTCCTCGAACTCGTAGCTCTCGAGCTTGCGCATCGCCTCTGAGAGCCGACGCGGCATCCGCGACAACTCGCGCTGCTTCTCCTCGGCGCCGGGCTTTTCGCCCTTGAGCGACTCCAGCTTTGCGCGCTCGCGATTCAAAATGTTTTCGAGCTTCTGCTCCATCTCGGAGAGCGCGCTCTTGAGATTGACGTCGCGATAGCGCTGGCGCATCTCCTGGCGCAACTGCTCGATAAACTCCTCGAGCCCCATCACCTTCACGCCGTCGAAGTCCATCCCCTGGCGCATCATCCAGTCCATCGCCTGGCGAACGTCGTCCGTGTACGACAGGTACTCGGCCAGCTTCTCGAACACCTTGTCGGCGTCGAGCTTAAGCTGCTGCGTGCCGTCCCACTGCGTGTAGCGGGTGGTGACCATGCCGAGTCCTCTGCGCATCATGCGTGATAGGCGAAGCGGCCGCCCTGGCGATCCTTGTTGAGCTTCTGATGCAGATGGAGACCCTCGAAGATGAACTCGCTCGCGGCCGCCATCAGGCCCGGCGTCTCGAACGGCCCGAGCATCGCGATTGCCTCGCGCAGCCCGGCCACTTCGCGCAGCGGTTCCATATATTCCGATGACGGCGCACTGTCCGAAACCTCGACGCCCCATCCCTGCTCGAAGTAGCTCGCGACTTTCTTCAGATCGTCGAGTTTCACGTAGCGGTCGAAGACCTTGAGCACCGCACGGTTGATCAGCCGCTCGATCAGATCGTCTTCCTTCTTGTCCTCGCCGACGTACTCGAGCTCTATTTTGCCGGCGGTCGAGGCGTACAGCGAATGCAGATCCGAGATGCGCGGGACGATCTCGTTCTCGCCATTTCGCACCGCGCGCTTTTCGGCGTTCGAAATCGCCGACTCGTAGTTGTTGATTGTCACCCGGACCGACACGCCCGACGATTGGTTGATCTCGTTCGACGCACGCGCCTCGAATGTAATCTGCGCCAGGATGTCCTTCATGAACTGCGCAATCCGCACATCGACGCCGGAACGCGGCGGATGCACCGCTTCCTGCTCCATGATCGCAATCTCATGCTCGAGCGTTTTCGGGTAATGGGTGCGAATCTGGACGTCGAAGCGATCCTTCAGCGGCGTGATGATCCGCCCGCGCGACGTGTAGTCCTCGGGATTCGCACTCGCGACGAATACCACATCGACCGCCAGCCGAATCTTGTAGCCCTTAATCTGGACGTCCTTCTCCTCCATCAGATTGAACAGCCCCACCTGAACTTTCTCGGTCAGGTCGGGCAGCTCGTTGATGGCGAAAATCCCGCGATTGGTGCGCGGAATCAGTCCGTAATGGATCGTTTCCTCGTCGGCGAGGTAGCGGCCCTCGGCTACCTTGATCGGATCGATCTCGCCAATCAGGTCCGCCACCGAGACGTCCGGCGTCGCGAGTTTTTCCGCGTAGCGGCTCTCGCGCTCGATCCATGCGATCTCGGTCGCGTCGCCTTTCTCCGCCTTGAGCTTCACGCATCGACGGCATATCGGCGCGAACGGATCGTCGTTGATCTCGCAGCCCGCGACCGTCGGCGCGTATTCGTCGAGCAAACCGGTCAACGCGCGGATGATCCGCGACTTCGCCTGCCCGCGCTCGCCGAGAAAAATCATATGATGACCCGCGAGCACGCCGTTTTCGATTTCGGGGATTACGGTTTCCTCGTAGCCGACGATTCCCGGCAGGATTTGCTCCTTGCTGCGCAGGCGCGCGAGCAAATTCTTGCGCATCTCCATCCGCACCGGCAGGACCTGGTAGTCCGCGCTCTTGAGTTCGCCAAGGGTCCGGATAGTCGGTAATTTTTCATTCATTAGGAATCCCGCAAGATGGTTCTGGTTCTAGGATAAATCAGCGCCGACAGTTTTGAAAAGCGGCCGCAGTTGTTTGAAACTGTCTTCCAGACTCTGCGACAGCACGCGCGTCGAGGCAAGCACGGACATGAAATTCACGTCGCCGTCCCATCGCGGCACGATATGCCAATGCATGTGATCGGCGAAGCCCGCACCCGCCGCGCGGCCGAGATTCGCACCGAGATTGAAGCCCGCGGGTTTCAGCTCCGCTCGCATCAGCGTGACCGACGCCGCAATCAAATCGTTGATCACGGCCCGCTCGTTCGCGCTGAGCAACTCCGGCGACGCCAGGTGGCGGCGCGGCAGGATCATGATGTGTCCATTGATGTACGGATAGCGGTTGAGCATCACGGCCGCGTAGCGATTTTCGAACAGCACCAGCCGCTCCCGGCGCTCGGCTTCATTGAGCCTGCCGAAACAGAAGATACAGACCTTTGGCCCGGCGATCGCGCGCCGCACATACGCGTAACGCCACGGCGCCCAGAGCCGAATCTCCTCCGGCCTCGCCGCGGATTCGCGCAGCTTATCGCCCCGCTTCCTCGGCGCCATTAACTTCGATTCGGAGTTCCTTGCCGGCGCGGAAAAACGGGATTTGCTTGGCGTCAACCTTGACCAACTGCCCGGTCTTGGGATTGCGGCCCTGCCGCGCGCGGCGCTGCTTCACCGCAAAACTGCCGAAGCCGCGAATCTCGATCCGCTCGCCGCGCATCAGCGAACTGGCCATCGCGTCGAACATCGCGTTGACAATCGTCTCGCTTTCGCGATGCGTGAAGGTCCGCCGGCGCGCCAGTAGTTCTTCGATGATTTCCCGCTTGGTCATCGATTTCGCACCAGTCCGCGCCGTATTCAGGAGGACTACATCCCGCCCGCGCTATTGCCGCGTCCGCCGCGCGCCGCGCTCGCTGTCGTCGCGATCGAGCTTGAGCTCTTCCTTCAGAATATCTTCCATCGAGAACCGCGCCGCCTCGTGCTCGCGCTTCAGGTAGGCCTGCATTTCCTCGCGCTCTTCGTGCTGCTTGACCGCCTTGATCGACAACCCGATCCGGCGCTCCTTGGGATCGAGCTGCACCACCAGCGCTTCCAGTTCGTCATCCACCTTGTACAGCGACGACGGCTTGTCGACCCGCTCGTTGCTCAGCTGCGAAATGTGGATCAGCCCCTCGATACCTTCCTCGATCTCGACGAACACGCCGAAGTCCGCGACCGAGCTGACCTTCCCCTTGATTCGGGTGTTCAGCGGGTAGCGCTCCGCGACCGTATTCCACGGGTCGGTCGAGAGTTGCTTCACGCCAAGGCTCACGCGCTCGTTCTCGACATCGATGCCGAGCACGGTCGCTTCCAGCTCGTCGCCTTTCTTGCATACTTCCGACGGATGCCGAATCTTCTTGGTCCACGACAGATCCGAGATGTGCACCAGCCCGTCGATCCCCGGCTCGATCTCGACGAACACGCCGAAGTCGGTAATCGACTTGACCTTGCCCTTCACCTGGCTGCCGATCGGATGCTTCTGCCCGAGTTCCTCCCACGGATTCGCTTCGGTCTGTTTCAGTCCGAGCGAGATTCTGCGGTTCGCCTCGTCAACGCCGAGCACCTGCACTTCCACGAAGTCGCCCGGATTGACCACCTTCGACGGATGAACCGCACGCTTGCTCCAGCTCATCTCGGAAACGTGGATCAGCCCCTCGACGCCCTTTTCGATTTCCACGAACGCGCCGTAGTCGGTGACGCTGACGACCTTGCCCTTGATTCGCGTTCCAGGCGGATAAGCTTCCGCCACCTTGGTCCACGGGTCGGGCATGATTTGCTTCATTCCGAGCGACACGCGTTCGCGTTCGGGATCGTACTTCAACACCACGACCTTGACCTTTTCGCCGACCTTGAGCACTTCCGACGGATGCTGCAATCGGCCCCACGCCATGTCCGTGATATGCAGCAGGCCGTCGATTCCGCCGAGGTCGATGAAGGCGCCGTAGTCGGTGATGTTCTTGACCGTGCCTTCGAGGATCACGCCCTCTTCGAGCACTTTGAGCGTCTGTTCCTTCAGCGACGCGCGCTCGCGCTCGAGCACGCTGCGCCGCGAGACCACGACGTTGCCGCGCGCGCGGTTGAACTTCAGAATCTGAAATCTGCCCCGCTGGCCCACGTATCGATCGAGATTGCGCGCCGGACGAATATCGACATGCGAGCCCGGCAGGAAGGCCGGAACCCCGATATCGACTTTGAGCCCGCCTTTGACTTTGCCGAGCACCACGCCTTCGACCGGCGTCTCGCTCTGGAACGCTTTGTCGAGTTCGCGCCAGACTTTGAACTTCTCGGCCTTCGCGTGCGAGAGCATCACGGTACCGTTGTCGGTCTCGGTGCCTTCAAAGTACACGTCAACCTCGTCGCCTTCCTTGACCGTGGGATGGCCCTCGTGGTCAAGAAACTCGTCGAGGGGAACCTGCCCTTCGCACTTGTAGTTGATATCGATGATGACGCTGTCGCGCGTGATCAGAAGAACTCTTCCGACCAGCACATCGCCAGGCCGGGGAGCCTTCAGGCTCTCTTCCATCAGCGACTCAAAATCATTTTCTCCTCCGCTCATCTGTTCAGGCAACGCTTTCTCCATTTAGTGGGACCTTCCGGGACTTCGGGGCTGCTGCAATCCTTACAACCGGGCTAGGCTCGTTTCAAGTCCTTGGCGGCGTTGATTCGAGCGTTGATCTTCGCTTTCATCGCCGCGACCACCGCTTTGATTGAAAGTTTTGTTGAATCGATCACAAGAGCGTCGTCGGCGCGCCTAAGCGGCGCGAGCTCGCGGCCGCTGTCGCGGCGGTCGCGCTCGATCAACTGATCGAGCACTTCCTGCTCGCTTGTCGACGCGCCTTTTTTCTTGAGCTCCGCATAGCGACGCACCGCACGAACCTTCACGTCGGCTTCGAGAAAAAACTTGAACTCGGCATCCGGAAATATCGCAGTGCCGATATCGCGTCCTTCCATCACGACGCCGCCATCGGCGCCCGCCGCGCGCTGCAACTCGCGCATCCGCGCGCGCACCGTGCGTAGCGCCGAGAATCGCGACGCCAGGTCGCCGATCTCGGGCTCGACGATCGCCGCGCTGACGTCGCGGCCGTCGAGCGAAATCTTCTCGCCGTCAAATTTGATCGCGAGCGCCTCGAGCACCGATCTCAGACGCTCCTCCACGTTCGGATCGCCGGGACCGACGCCCGCCTCGCGCGCCGCTACCGCGACCGCGCGATACATCGCGCCCGTGTTCAGGTACGAGTACCCGAGCTCCCGCGCAAGCTCGCGCGCGGCGACCGACTTTCCCGCGCCAACCGGGCCGTCAATCGCAATGATGGGTCGCGCGCGCTTCATCTGATCCGCTCGCGCATCTGCTTTCCACGATCGAAAATCTTCTCGAGTCCCGCGCTGTCGCCCGCTTCCAAAAGGCGCTGAAACTCCGCGAACGTAGCGCCGTAGAGCTTCAGCGCCGCCGCGATCGCTTCGCGATTGGCAATAAAGATGTCGCGCCACATTTCCCACGACGATGACGCCAGCCGGGTGGTGTCACGCAGTCCGCTCGCGCCGTACTCGAGTGCGAGCTTTTCACCGACGTGCTCGTCGGCCAGCGCCGCCGCGAGCACGCTCGATACGATCTGCGGCAGATGACTCGCGCGCGCGAGCAACTCGTCATGCGTCCCGGGATCCATCATCTCGACGCACGCGCCGGTCTCACTCCAGAGCTGCTCGATCTTGTTGATCGCGTCGGGCGTGCTCTTCGCCGAGGGCGTGATTATCACCCGCCGGTCGCGGAACAGCGCCGGATCGGCGGCTGCCGCGCCGGTGGTTTCCTTTCCGGCCACCGGATGCGCCGCCACCAGCGATCGTTTTCCCGTGATCAACGGCTCCAGCTCGCGCACCACGAATCCCTTGACGCTGCCGACGTCGGTCACGACCGCATCGGGCGCCGCATGCGCGATCATTTTTTCCAATGTCGCGCGCATCGTCATGATCGGCACCGCCAGAACGATCAGGTCCGCGCCGCGCGCGGCTTCGACCGGATCGCGCGTCGCGACGTCGATCATCTGGCGCTCGACCGCCAGGTCGAGATTCGCCTGGCTGCGTCCGAGCCCCACGACCTTGCCGGCCACGCCCGTGCGCCGCGCGATGAGTGCAAGCGAGCCGCCGATAAGGCCCACTCCGCAAACCGTCATTTGCCTGAATAGGCAGGGGCCAGCCCCTGCACCCAGGGCAGGATTTCTTCTCTCCTCACTCATACTTCTAACAGGGGCCAGACCCTGCACCCATGCCAGGAAGAAGAATCACACTCAGGAAGCGCGAAACCCAGTTTGGGTTTCGCATCCGGATCCTCTCTTCTGTCTTCAGTTCGTTCTCTGTCCTCAATTCGTTCTCGCCCCTGCGCGCGAGCCTCTACGCGCCGATCACCTCGCTCAGCGCCGTGATAAGCCGGCGATTCTCCTCTGGCAGCCCCACGCTGATTCGGACGTGATGCGGATAGCCGTAGCCGTTCATCGGCCGAACGATCACGCCGCTTTGCAGCAAGCGGTCGTAAATCGCACGCCCGTCGCCTACTTCGACCAGGAAAAAATTTGCATGGCTCGGCACAAACGCGAGCCCCAGCCGCTGAAACTCGGCTTCGAGATAGTCCATCCCCTCCGCATTGACCTGCAGCGTGCGCGCGATATGCGCCCTGTCGTCCATTCCGGCGACCGCCGCGACCTGCGCGAGCGACGTCACGTTGAACGGTTGCCGCACGTTATGGAGCATCTGGATTATGTCCGGCCGCGCGACCGCGTATCCGACCCGAATTCCCGCAAGGCCGAAGATTTTCGAAAACGTCCTGAGCGTGATTATCAGCCGCCGATCGTCGTGGTCGTCAAGCGAGTCGGGATATTCCGGATCCCGCACGAACTCGAAGTACGCCTCGTCGGCGACGATCAGCACGTGCTCGGGAACCCGCGCGAGAAATCGCTTCCATTCAGGGCGCCGGTAGATCGTACCGGTCGGATTATTCGGATTACCGAGAAAAACGATTCGCGTGTTCGCGTCGATCATCGCCGCCATCGCGTCGAGATCGTGAGCGTATCCATCGCGAGTCTTCGCGACCCGATGCTCCCCGCCGGCGGCCGCGGTCGCCAGCGGATAAATCGCGAACGAATGCTCCGAGTAAACCGAATTCAACCCCGGACGGAGAAACAGAAATCCGAGCAGGTTGAGCACTTCGACCGATCCCGACGCCGCGAATACCCGCTCCGCTCCAACTTTATGATGCAGCGCGATTTTTTTCCGCAGCTCGTAGCTCGCACCGTCCGGATAGCGGTTCAGTTCCGGCAACGCCGCCTTAATAGCCTCGATCGCGCGCGGCGAAGGCCCGAGCGGATTCTCGTTCGAGGCGAGCTTCACCGGCTCGTTTATTCCCAGTTCGCGTTGCAACTCCTCGATAGGCTTGCCCGGCTCATACGGAGCGAGCGCGGCAACCGAGGGGAGTACGAGATCCTGTGCTTTGATCAAGAGAAGTGAGCTAGCCTGTCAGGCAGCGGCCGACCTACCTTCAGGATACGATCCTAAGACCTTCAAGAATAGGGCCTTGCGTTCGAGCGACTTGAGCGCGCGAGCCAGTTTCGGATCCTCGCGATGCCCCATCAGGTCCACAAAGAACAAATATTCCCACGGCCGCGAACGCAGCGGGCGCGATTCGATCTTCGAGATATTGATCGCGTTGCGCGCAAACAGGCTGAGCGCCTGGTTCAGTGCGCCCACTCGATCCGCCACCGCGAACAGCGCGGTCGTCTTGTCTCGTCCCGAGCGCTCGACCGGCCGCGGGCCCATGACCAGGAACCGCGTCGTGTTGGTCGCAAGATCCTGCACGTTCGCCGCGATCGGCTTAAGTCCATAGGCCTCGCCCGCCGCCGCCGACGCGATCGCCGCGAGCGATGGATCCTCGCGGGCAAGCTGCGCCGCAAGCGCGTTCGACGCGACGGCTTCGGTTTCGCAATGCGGAAAATTCGCGGTCAGGTATCCGCGGCACTGTGCGAGCGATTGCTGATGCGACACGATTCTCTTCACGATCGACGGATCGCCGTCGCGGGAAAGAATCGAATGACGCACCGGCGCCAGAATCTCGCCGATTATCACCAGCTTCGTGTCGATTAGCAGATCGAGCGTCAGCCCGACCGATCCTTCGGTCGAATTTTCGACCGGCACCACGCCGAAGTCGGCGCGCCCGTTTTCAATTTCCTGGAACACCGCCGCGAACGACGGCTGTGGAGCGAAATCGACGCTCGCCCCGAAGCGCATGCGCGCCGCTTCGTGCGAGTACGTATGCTCGGGCCCGAGGAACGCAACCCGCGGCTCGTGCTCGAGCGCCCGGCACGCCGAAATTATCTCGATATAGATTCGCTTGACCTGCTCGTCGCTAAGCGGACCCTGATTCTCCGCGATCATCTTCTCGATTATCGCCCGCTCGCGCACCGGCTGATAAACCTGGCCGCCGTTATTGTGCTTCAGCCGCCCGATTTCCGCCGCGAGGTTGGCGCGCATCGACACCAGCCGCAGAATCTTGAGGTTTATCTCATCCATCCGCGCGCGCAGCGCCTCGATTGACGGCGGCTCCGGCGCCGGCTTCTTGGCTATCCGTGATGACATCGAATGAGAATGGCTAACCGATCGGACGCTCGTTTTCAACGCGCCCGGATTGTTCCCCTTCCCGCGTGTCTGTGACACCGAGGGAAGGGGTTAGGGGTTAGGTTCATCTCTCACTGACGCTGGCTAACCGGGCGGCTCGTCGCCTTCGATCGGCAGCCGCGTGATGAACGCCGAACCCATCGCGGCAAACTTACGCTCCCGCGCCCGGCGCAACTCGGCCGGCTTCAGCTTCACCAGCGACTCGAGATGCCGTGCCAGCGCCGCGCCCATCAGATGCGCCGCTTCGGCCGGCGCGGTATGCGCTCCGCCGGCGGGCTCGGGAACGATTTCGTCGATTAGCCCGAGTTCCAGCAAATCGGGCGCCGACAGCTTCATCGCCGAGGCCGCCGCTGCAACGTTTTCCTCGCCGCCCGCCCGCCACAAAATCGCCGCGCATCCTTCCGGCGTGATCACCGAGTAACACGCGTTCTCTTGCATCAGCACCACGTTCGCGACTCCGAGCGCGAGCGCTCCTCCCGAACCGCCCTCGCCGATCGCGCACGCGACGATCGGCACCGTGAGACGCGCCATCAGTTCCAGATTGCGCGCAATCGCCTCTATCTGCCCGCGCTCCTCCGCGCCAACTCCCGACTCGGCGCCCTGCGTGTCGATAAAGGTGACTACCGGGAGCGAGAACCGCTCGGCTAGTTCAAAGATTCGCGCCGCCTTCCGGTAGCCCTCGGGATGCGGCTTGCCGAAATTGCGCTTGATCCGCTCGGTCGTCGAGCGCCCTCGCTGATGACCCACCACCGCGACCGCGCGCCGTCCGAAATAGGCGAGACCCGCCACAATCGCGCCGTCGTCCGCGAAGCTCCGATCGCCGTGAATTTCAAAAAAGTCGCGCATCAGCAAGTCGACATAGTCCAGGGTTTGCGGACGGTTCGGATGCCGCGCGAGGCGCACGCGCTCAATAGCGCTCAGCGACTCCGTGAGCGCCGCCTCGCGAACCGCGCCGCCACTCGGGCGGCCCTTGGCGCCCCGGCGATTATGTCCGTTGGAATTCGCCTTCAATTTGCTTCACGCTCGCGCGCCTCGAAAAATTTCTCAAACAGAGCAAGAGCATCCTGAGCGCCGCGCTCGGGGTCAAGCCAAACGATTTCCGGCTCGCGGCGAAACCACGTCAGTTGCCGTTTGGCCAGCCGGCGCGAGTCGCGCTTGGCAAATGAAATCGCATCGGCAAGCGCCATTTCTCCCCGAAGATGCGCCGCGATCTGCTTGTAGCCAATCGTGCTGAGCGGCGGTTTCTCGGGCGAATATCCCGCGCTCACCAGCGCGCGAACTTCCTCGACGAATCCCGCCGCGATCATCGCGTCGAAGCGTCCGTCGATCGTCTCGTAGAGTTTTTTCCGATCGATCTCGATTCCCACGGTTAGCGCGTCGTAGCCGCCGAGGTCGGCAAACCGATGCCGCCGCTGATGCGCCGAGATTGGCTCGCCAGTCAGTTCGAAGACCTCCAGCGCGCGAACGATTCTGTACCGGTCGTTAACTCCGATTCGGTTCGATCCCGCGGGATCGACTTCGCTGAGCCGCTCGTGCAGATACGCCACTCCGCGCTCGTCCGCAACCTTGGCCAATCGGTTTCGAATTTCGAGTGACGCGCGCGGCCCCTGAAAGATCCCGCCGCGGATCACGCGCAGATAGAGCCCGCTTCCGCCGACGACGATCGGAATTCGCCCGCGCGCGACTACACTCGAGATTGCATCCCGCGCCAATTTTGCGAATTCGGCCACGTCGAGCGGCTGGTCGGGATCGCGCACGTCTATAAGATGATGTGGCGCGTGGCGTCGATCCTCGATTGACGGTTTCGCGGTACCGATATCCATCCCGCGATAAAACTGCCGCGAATCGGCATTTACGATCTCAATCGCGCCTCCGAACCCCGCCGCTACCTGCATCGCGAGCCGAGACTTGCCCGTCCCGGTCGACCCAACTATAAAGCCGACCCGAATTCTCTCCGCCGGCTCGCCGCGCGCGGCTGGGTTCACCGCAGCGGCCTGCTCTGCTTCACCCATCTTCATTTGATTTTGAAAATTTATCTGCGGAACATGCGTTCGATCTGCCCGCGCCCGAAGTGAATATGCACCGGGCGGCCGTGCGGGCAGTTGGTCTTGAATTCGGTGCGATCCAGCTCCGCGAGCAGCGAGTGGATTTCCGCGGGCTCGAGCACGCGGCCGACCCGCACCGAGCCGTGACACGCGAGCTGCTTCAGCCAGTTCTCGAACGCCGCCTCGCCGCCGCCGCGAAAGCCGCCGTCGCCCATGCTGTCGATCATATCCGCGAGCAGCTTCGCTCCGCCTTCGGGCCCGAAAACGGCCGGCGCGCCCTTCAGCAGCAGCGTCATCGGGCCGAACGCCTCGACGTCGAATCCCATCGCGCGAATTTCACCGATCGCGCCTTGCACTTGCGATGCGCGCGCGGGATTCAGCTCGACCGACACCGGCGTCAGCATCGCCTGCGTGCGAATTCCACCATCGCGCAGCTCGCCGCGCAGCTTCTCGAAGGTGACGCGTTCGTGCGCCGCGTGTTGATCGATCAGCAGCAGTCCCTCCTCGGCCTCAAGCGCGATATAGCCCGCAAAGATTTGACCGATCACTCTAAGCTGCGAGTACATCGGGATTGGCTGAGCCGGATGCGCCGCCACGATTCGCGCGTCGCGATCGTAGGCGAGGCTGAGCGGTCGCTGAAACGCGGCCTGATGAGACGGGTCGGGAACCAGCCGCAGCGGCGCGTCGGAGCGCGCGTTCGCCGCTCCACCGGCCGGCGTATCGGGGGAACTCGCAACCGGACTCTGCTCGCGCGTTTCGGACATCGTGATCAAGCCCATCGCCGCGTCGTCGGAGCGGGGGCCGGGAACACCGGCGTTCACTCCGGGTTTTTCGACCAGAGCGATCACCGGCGCGCTATAGGTCTGGTCGGCGAGCCGTTCGCGGATCGCATGATGCACGACCTCGAAAACAGCGCCGGCGCTCCGAAATCGGACTTCCGTCTTCATCGGATGAACGTTAACGTCCACGTCCTCATGCCGCATATCGACGAACAAAACCGCCGCCGGATGCCGTCCGCGCGGGATCAGTGTCTGGTAGGCTTGCTCGATTGCGCGAATCAGAATCCGGTCGCGCACCGAGCGGCCGTTGACGAACGTGAAGATCATCCGGCCGGTCGCAAACGACTCCTGGCTGGTGGCGACCAGCCCTCGTGCGCGAATTCCAGGGCGGTCGAGGTCGAACGGAAGCATTTTTGCCGCCAGCTTCGGCCCGAACATCTGACGGACTCGCTCGAGTGCCGAAGTTGCGCGCGGCAGTTCGAAGACGGTGCGGCCATCGGCAATGAGCGTGAAGGCTATATGATGATTGGCGAGCGCGGCCCGCTGAAACGCCTCGGCGATCGCGCCCTGCTCGGTGGCGAGCGTCTTCAGGAATTTGAGCCGTGCGGGAGTGTTGAAGAAAAGCTGGCGGACTTCGATTCGCGTCCCGGCCGCCATCGCGCACGCACGAGAATCCTCTAGATTGCCGGCCTCGGCCGCGATCTCGATCCCTTCCGGGTCGATCGCGCGTCGGGTTTGCATCCGAAGATGCGACACGCTGGCGATCGAGGCGAGCGCCTCGCCGCGAAAGCCGAGCGTCCGTATCGCAGCAAGGTCGGCGGCGCTTCTAATTTTTGATGTCGCATGACGGCGCATCGAAAGGATCGCGTCCTCGCGCGTCATTCCGCATCCATCGTCGGCAACCACGATGAGTGCCGAGCCGCCGCCGAGTATCTCGACGCTTATCGCGCGCGCGCCCGCGTCCAGCGAGTTTTCGATCAGCTCCTTGACCGCCGAGGCTGGCCGCTCGACAACTTCGCCCGCCGCAATCTGGCTCGCGACCTGCTCGGGCAGTATGTGAACTATGTGCTCGGGCATCGGTTCCGGCGCTTGAGCCTGGTGACAATCAGGCAACGCCTACCTAGACATTGTAGCTTTCCGACCGGATACTCAAGCGGGCCGCGATCGCGACGTGAAACCGGCGGCTTTTGCGACGGTTGAAGATTGGGGCGGGTTTTGAAAAGCTCCGCCGGGCGCAAAAAACTCGCCGGAGCGTTCAATCGATGAGAAAAATTACAGCGATGCTGCTAGGCGCGGCGATAGTTGCGGTCGGAGGAGCGCGCGCCAGCGCCGAGCCAATCAAGATCGGGGTCGGCGTGATAGGACCGATCTCGCCGCAGACCGAGGCTGATATCGACAGCCTGGTCGGCACCTTGCCGAACGTGAAGGTCGTACCGATTCAGCCACCCGGCGACGTTGACGCATGCGTCAAACGCTTCGTTGCGGGCGAAGCGCAGGACCGGATCGACGCGGTGATGGTCGTGAGCCTGCCGCCCGACTCCTTCCAGTCGCAGCGCGACGCCAACGAAGCGCGTTTTACCGGCGCATATGAAATCTGGACGCTCAACCTCTCAACCCTCGCCGAAGATCGGCATCGATTCACCTTCACTGACAGCGAGCCGGTGATTGGCGGCGCGGCCGCGATCCTGGCGATGCCCGCGCAGCTATTTGCCGAACGCGCCACCGGCAAGCAGCTCATATCGAGCAATCAATGGCAGGCCTTCGAGGCGGTGCAGACGCGCGTCGAGGCAAAGCTGGTCGCGGCGACCAAGCTCTATCTGCAGACTTCTTCGATTCGCGACACTGCGCCGTTGAATCCGCTCGATACGGCGAAAAACCTGCTCGATCGCGGCGACGGCGAGGCGGCGATGCTGGTCTTCAAATCCGCCGGGCTCAACAACCCTGACGTTCAGCGGATGATCGCGGCCGCACAAGGCCAGCTCCGCCGCGGCGCGGCCGAGTCGCTGCTCGGACGGACACTCGGCGCGATGGCCGGTGGAAACACGGGCGAGGCGCGCACGATTTTGGCGGAATATGAGAAGGCGCCCGCCGCGGAAAGCATTCGCGCGGATTCCATTCGGAAGGTGCTCGCGAATGCGCCCGACCGCCGCGCCGAGTCGGCCTACGATGGCGTGATCAAGAGCGACGTTCCAAGTCTCAACCACGCCGCATTCGTCGCGATGATCAAGCAGTTGTTCGGCGAACAGACCGGCTCCGTGCCAGGCGAGGTGATCGTAAGCGCCAAGGATGTCATGGT
>JBGPNU010000042.1:0-14795 GCA_041487675.1 Binatus sp. (SeqCode) | reverse complement strand
TCGGCATCCCGGAACCACCGGGCGCCGCCGCCCGCGGCCTGTACGTGGATCCGATTTACTTTTAGGATCATGTGTTCAGTAGGCGCAGGGGAAAACTGATCGACGCAACTGAGGAGAGAGGCCACATGGAACTGGCACCCAAGCGGGCCGGATTTGTGCCCGAACGAATCGACCGGATCAGTGAGCATCTCAATCGGAACTACATCGAACCCGGCAAGATCGCCGGTTGTCAGACGTTGGTGGCGAGGCACGGCCACGTTGCCTACTTCAAGTCCGCAGGCCTGATGGATCGCGAGCGCCGCAAGCCAGTCGCCGACGATACCATCTTCCGCCTCTATTCGATGACCAAGCCGATCACGTCGGTCGCGCTGATGACGCTCTATGAGCGGGGCTACTTCCAGTTGAACGATCCGGTCTCGCGTTTCATCCCGGCCTGGCGCGATCACAAGGTGTGGGTCTCGGGCGAAGGCGCGAGCATGCAGACAGCAGCGCCGGAGCGGCCGATGACCATGCGTCACGTGCTGAGCCATACCGGCGGCCTCACCTACGGCGCCACGAATCATCCGGTTGACCGCGCGTACCGCGAGGCGGGGGTGGGGCGCGGCGAGGGAGAGACGCTCAGCGGATTCGCAATGAAGCTGGCGGGCGTGCCGCTACGTTACGCGCCGGGCGAGCGTTGGATGTACTCGTTCTCCACTGACGTTTGCGGCTACCTGGTCGAGACGATCTCCGGAAAGCGCTTCGACCAATATCTGCAGGAGACGATCTTCGATCCGCTCGACATGAAGGACACCTCGTTCATGGTGGCGCCGCGCAAGGCCGGCCGCTTTGCCGCGAACTATCAGCGTGAGCCCGACAAAACCCTCAAGCTGATCGATGATCCGGAGCGCAGCAACTATCTGAAACAGCCGACGTTCTTCTCGGGTGGCGGCGGATTGACCGGCACCAGCGCGGACTATTTCCGCTTCTGTGAGATGCTGCGGCGCGGAGGAGAGTTGGACGGCGCTCGCATCCTGGGTCCTCGCACCATCGAAATCATGCATCGCAACCACCTCGCCGGCGGCAAGGATCTTGTTCACATGGCGATTGGCGGATTCTCGGAGACCGCAAACGAAGGCGTTGGCTTCGGGCTTGGATTCGCGATGACGCTCGGGCAGGTCGAGACCGGCGCACTCGGCGGCGGCGATTACTACTGGGGTGGCGCAGCCTCGACTATCTTCTGGGTCGACCCCAGGGAAGATTTGGTCGTGATATTCATGACCCAGCTGATGCCGTCGGGGACGTTTAACTTCCGTGGGCAACTCAGGAACATCATCTATTCGGCAATCGTCGAATGACGATTATTCGGCAATCGTCGATTAACCTGCGTCCCTGATAGCGAAGTGATTGAAGGAGATCCGCGATGAAGGCTGCAGTCTATTATCAAAACGGTGGTCCCGAAGTTCTCAAGTACGAGGACGTTCCCGATCCGGTATGCTATCCGAATGGCGTCGTGATCCGCGTCGAAGCGGTAAGCATCGAGGGTGGCGACACGCTCAATCGCTGGCATGGAGCGCTGCTTACCAAGCCGCATGTGGTTGGCTACCAGGCCGGCGGCGAGATCGTCGAGGTTGGTGCCGGGGTAACCGACCTTAGGGTAGGCCAGAAGGTCACCACCGTTAATGCCTTTGGCTCCCATGCCGCGCTGCGAGCGGTACCGGCGCGCAATGCATGGCCGGTACCAAAGGGATTCGACATCAAGCTGGCCGCGGCCATCCCGGTACCGTTCGGCACCGCCGACGATTGCTTGTTCGAGTTCGGCCGGCTGAAGGCTGGAGAGACGGTCCTGGTGCAGGCGGGCGCAAGTGGTGTCGGCGTCGCGGCAATTCAGCTCGCCAAACGCGCCGGCGCGACGGTGCTCGCGACCGCATCGAGCGACGCACGCCTGGAACGGCTGAAGCCGCTGGGTCTCGACCATGGGATCAACTACCGGACCGAAGACGTCGTCAAGTCGGTCATGAAAATTACCGACAACCAGGGCGTCAATCTCGTCGTCGATCCCGTCGGCGGGGCGACTCTGCAGTCGAGTCTTCTATCGCTCGCCTACCGAGGCCGCGTGTCGATGGTCGGCGCGGCGGGACGCGAGCCAATGACGATCGACGTCTCCTCGCTGATGGCGGGTAACCGCTCTTTGACCGGAGTTTTCCTGGGCGCCGAGATCGGGACCGACCGCGCGCACAATATGATCCAACGCCTGATCGAAGAGGCCGCCCGGGGCGAATTCAAGGTAGTGATCGATCGGACCTTCGCTCTATCGGAGGCCGCCGCTGCTCATGCCTATATCGAAAGCCGGCAAGCAGTCGGCCGAGTTCTTCTGATCCCTTAGCAGGCCGCGCAGCGGAATCCTGCCGCCCCGGCTACTGGTTCGTCCCCGCTCGCGCCATCGGGCCGCGCAGTAATTTGCCCGGCAGCGCCCCGGTGTGTTCGTTGTTGCGCAGCAGGACTTTGCCATTGACGACCGTGGCGAGCAGTCCATCCGACTTCTGCTTCAGCCGCCGCGCGCCCGCGGGCAGGTCGTGCGCGAGTTCGGGTAACTTTGGCGCGATCCGCTCCGGATCGAAAACGATCACATCCGCAAAATTGCCTGCGCGCAGCAGTCCCCGTCCCGCGAGGCCCCAGTGATAGGCCGGGACGAAGCTTAACATTCGGATCGCCTCTTCCAGCGTGAGCGCTTCCTTCTCTCGCACCCAGTGACTCAGCACATGGGTCTGCAACGACGAGTCCATGATTTGCGAGACGTGCGCGCCCGAATCCGAGAAGGTCACCACCGAGCGCGGATTCTTCATCATCTCAAGGACGTGGTCCTGATTCTCGTTGGTCAGAGTCTGCAGGAAGAATCTCTTAAGATTCTTTTCGAGCGCGAGATCGATGATCACGTCAACCGGGTCTTTGTCCTGCTCCGCCGCGATCTCGGCGATCGAGCGGTACGGCGGCATCGCTTTGTCGAGCGGGAACATCCAGTTGAAGTTTGCGATCCGGGCTTCCGCGCCGACTCCGCGACTGCCGTCGCCGGAAGGGTCGTGGGCAGCCTCCACCAGCTTGCGCCTGGTATCGGGACTGCGCAGCGCGGTTTCCTGTTCGGCGAGCGGAAGTTTGCGAATCTCACGCCATGCCGGCAATCGATCGAATGGCATGTGAGTCTCGAACGACAGCAGCAGGTTGAGCGAGCGGCTGTGGACTTGGATGAACATCCGGCCACCGGCGGCCGCAGTCGCTTCGGCGGTCTCGAAATATCGCCGCCAATGGTTCGGCGCGCGCCGCGAGCTGAACATCCCGAACGTTACCGGCACTGAACTTTCGACCGCGAGCGATTTGAGCCGCTCGAGATAATCGTCGAGACGAGGGCCCTCCGCGCCAGTGTCCTCACCGGCGATCTCAAAAATTCCGGCGCCCAGCTCACCCATCACTCCGACCAGTTGCCGCACTTCGTCCCAGTTGGCGATACGGCTGGCGACGGGCCGCCCGTCCGGCGTCTGATGATTGCTGGTCCGCGAGG
This sequence comes from Binatus sp. (SeqCode), assembly GCA_041487675.1. Lineage (GTDB taxonomy): Bacteria > Desulfobacterota > Binatia > Binatales > Binataceae > Binatus. Next base: position 11,260 of record JBGPNU010000042.1, on the reverse strand, counting down.
TGGTGAATCCGATCGCGCCGGCCGCAATCGCGTCGCGCATCTCCTCGCGCATCAACTGAAGGTCTTCGGTCGTGGCCTGCTCGTCAAAAGCGCGCTCGCCCATCACATAGGTGCGCAGCGCGGAGTGCCCCATATACGCGGCGTAGTTGATTCCTTTGGGCAGGCGATCAACCGCGTCGAGATATTGCGCGAAGGTGGTCCACGACCATTTGATTCCCGCCTGCATCGCTTCCGGCGAGATATCTTCCGCGCGTTCCAGGTTCCGCATCACCAGCAATTTGTCTTTCTCGGCGCACGGCGCGAGCGAAAATCCGCAGTTACCCATCACCACCGAGGTGACGCCGTGCCAGCACGAGCAGGTCCCCAGCGCATCCCAGAAGACCTGCGCGTCCATATGCGTGTGAGCATCGACGAGCCCCGGCGCGACGACGTGTCCTTCGGCATCGATCGTTTCGCGGGCACTCGCGCGGATTTTTCCGATCGCCGCGATCCGCTCGCCTTCGATACCGACATCAGCCCTGAAGCGCGGCATGCCGCTGCCATCGACGATGGTGCCGTTGCGGATAATCAGATCGTACATCGCGCGCTCCTTTTCCGGCTCGCGCCGGCGGCGGATTGATTGGCGCCAGCGGTTTGCCGCGAGATCGGCGAGATCATCTCACAGAGATCATCCCATATGTCTGCTTATTTCAGAATCCAGGGTGCGCGAGCAAGCGATAGTGCCAGTCACTTCCGCACCCTCGGGGCCAACCCAGTTGCTCTCTGCAAAGCGGAGTCTATACTGGACGTACAGATAAGCATACTTATTGTAGGTACAGCTCTTGCTCGATCCTCGGGTGGGTACGCGATGAAACTGCAAGCGCACTTGCCCACAGTCAGCATCGGCGCGCGAGACTGGCGCGCGGCGATGATCGCATTGGTTTCGCTTTTCGGAGCGTCGATGCTCTTGCTCGCGTTACAATCGGGCGTCTTGCTCAACAATCCATTGCTCGAGCGGCTCGGAACCTCGCCGATCATACATCCTCATATTAATGTTCTTAATGTTCCCCAGCGTGTTTCGCTCGATCTTCACTTATGGGCTCATCCGAGCAGTCCGTGGGAACGATTTTCAGTTGCGCACTCGCTACCGGCAAACGTCGCTTCATCGCAACGATTCTCAATCGGCGTCGAGGCGCGGGTCGCGTTCGAGGTCTTCGGCGAAGCAGCGCTTGGCGCCATGTTGGCCGACGAGAGAACCGTGCGCCAGTTCAAACCGCGCCGTGATCGTCTGCTGCTCATGCTGATGCTGCTCCGGCTTCATACGCATCGCCACTAACACTCGCGTCCGCCGCGCGTGCGCGTCACGGCTCGCTCACGACCCAAGATTCGATATCGCGATCGGATAGTTTGGGCGTCTCTTCGAGTTCCTGGCGATCGCAAAGTCCCGATACCAAGCTTTGGCGCATAGCCAACGCCCGCTCCGGCGGTTGGCAGCCGGCGCGTGACCCGACTATTGATAAAAAACGCCCGCGTCGAGCAGGCGGGCTTTAATCCACGACGGAGAGAAATCATGGGTAAACTCGAAAAGAAAGTAGCAGTCATCACCGGCGCGGCGAGTGGAATCGGGCGCGCCACCGCGATCAGGTTCGCGGGCGAAGGCGCCGCGGTCGTGATCGCCGATCTCAATCGCGAGGGCGGTGAGGCTGCGGTGCGCGATTGCAGAGAGAACGGCGGCAGCGCGGTCTTCCAGCTCGCCGACGTTGCGAGCGAGGAAGATATCAAGGGTGCGGTCGATCGCGCGGTCAAAGAATTCGGACGCCTCGATATCATTTACAACAACGCGGGTCTGGGCGGCGCGGTCGGCCCGCTCGAGAAGACCAGTGCCGCAAACTGGGACCGCAGTTTCTCGATTCTGCTGCGCGCGGTATTCCTCGGCATCAAGCACTCGGTACCCGAGATGCGCAAGACCGGCGGCGGTTCCATCGTCTCGACCGCCTCGATTGCCGGATTGCGTGGCGCCGCCGGGTTACACGCATACTGCGCCGCGAAGGCTGGAGTGATCAGCCTGACCCGCTCGGCATCGATCGAACTGGCCAAGGACAAGATTCGCGTCAATTGCATCTGCCCCGGACTAATCGCGACGCCGCTGACCTACAACCGCATTCCGGGCGGCGAGCAGACCGCGATGCAACTCTTTGCGGCCTTCCAGCCGTGGCCGCGCGCAGGACGCCCCGAAGACATTGCCGCGATGGCGCTGTTCCTGGCCAGCGACGACTCGGAGTTCGTCAGTGGTCAAGCGATGGTGGTCGATGGAGCGGTGACATCGGGAATGGGCGCGGGAAACCTGGCCCAAGGGTCTCAGGGGGCGGGCGCTGTGTCGATACTCGATGACGAATGGTCGGGCCCATCATTTCAGATGAAGCGGCCGTCGTAAGGTTGCGCGCGATCTCCGACCGCAAACAAAACGATTCGAGTACATAATGATTAAAACGACCGAGGAACTGGTAATTGAGCTTGCCGATCGCGAAGCGATTCGTGAATTGCCCGCGCGCTATTGCGATTGCGTCTGGCAGAACGATCTCAAGACGATGGTCGAACTTTTCACCGAGGATGCAACATTTGTCGTGAAGGGACCCAAGCGGGAGGCTACCACCAAAGGACGCGCCGAACTTCGCAAGATGTACGAACGGGCGCTCGGTGAGGTGTCGCCGCGCCCGTACATCCACAACCATGTCGTGAATCTGCAGAGCAAAACCAAAGCGACCGGCAGATGCTACGTCGAGCTGCGCAGCGGAGCGCGCGATATGGAGTGGATTGGAACCGGCTACTATGACGACGAGTACTTGAAGGTCGGCGATCAATGGAAGTTCGCATCGCGACGCTTCACGAGTATCAGGACTCCGCCGCCGCCTGCTCAGAGCGGAAGCAAATCGTAGATCAGAGACGTACTCAGGAGCATCGAGAAATGATCGTCCAAATCTACAGCATGACTTCGATCGCCGACGCAGTCGCGACCGCCGAGGTGGGTGCGGACCTTATCGGCGTGGTCATCGCCGAGCCGGGAATCGTTCCCGAGGGTATCGGCGCTGACGCGGCTCGCGCGGTGTTGAGTGCGATCCGGCCGCGTGCTCGCGGCGTTGCGCTCTCGCTTTCGGACGACCGCGACGAGATCTGCGCGATGGTTGACGCGGTGCGGCCCGATATCCTGCACGTGACCGCGCGCGAGATCGAGCCGGAGGACTGCGCGTGGATTCGCACCCGCATCGCGCCCGTCAGGCTGCTGCGCGCAATCGCGGTCCGCGCCGGAGAGACGCTTAGCGAGGCCGACGCGCATCAGGATTGCGCCGACTATCTGATGCTCGACTCAGGAGCAAAGAACCTGCCCTCGCTCGGCGCGACCGGCGAGACGCATGACTGGTCGGTGAGCCGGACGATCGTCGAGCGCTCGCGTATCCCGGTTATACTGGCGGGTGGCTTGTCGGCGGATAATGTTGGGGATGCGATCGCCGCGGTCAGACCGTGGGGCGTCGATTCGTTCACCCATACCGACGTGCCGGGGCATCGCGGAAAGAAGGATCCGGCGCGGGTGCGCGCGTTCATCGCCGCAGCGCTCCGCGGATTTGCGGCAGCGATCGAGTCGGAGGCGCCGAACAAGCAGCCTCGAGACAGTTAATAGAAAAACAGCTACGAATGGACCGAAGGCCTGAGAGTCTGAATAGCCGAATGAAGGGTGACATCACTTGTGAGCACTGTGACTGAGCAGAATCGGCGCGGATGGATCATCGTTGGCGCGATCTTCCTCACGATGTTTTTCATCTGGGGCTCGATCAACTCCGGCGCGGTCTTCTTCGTGCCGATCCTCAAGTACTTCGGATGGTCGCGCACGAAGCTCTCGATCGCGTTGTCGATCGGATGGGTCACCGGCGGCGCGGCCGGGCCATTCATCGGATGGCTCGCGGATCGAATCAATCCAAAAAAGATGATGATGGTCGGCGCCACAATCACCGGTCTGGCGTGGCTGGTGCTCAGCCGTGCGACCAACTTCGGAGAATTTCTGGCGATCAACGGACTGTTCGGAATCTGCGTGGGGGCCTCGACCGCAATCCCCTGCTCGATCGTAATCGCGAGCTGGTTCAAGGCGCGGCGCGGACTAGCGATGGGAATCGCATTTTCAGGCAGCACGCTCGGCGGCGCGGTGATGATGATCGTTGCCAACTACGCGATCGCATCAGGCGGGTGGCGTTTTGGATACGTGGCGATTGGGCTGCCGATCCTGATCGTCGTTGTTCCCTTGATTGTGATCTTCATCCGTACCAGGAACGCGGCGGAAATTCGTGAATCGAATCAGGCGATCGATGCAGTCGCTACCAGCGCCGGCGAGCCGGTAGTCCCGATCGAACTCCCCGGACTCGAAATATCCCAGGCCAGGAAAACCCGCTCGTTCTGGATGATCTCGACGGTTCAACTCCTGGGCGGAGTGACTATAGGAATGGGTCCGCATTTCATCGCATATTTGATCGGCGTCGGGTACACCGCGACCTTCGCGGCCACGGTCGTGAGTCTCTACCTGATTGTAACCACGGCCGGGACGCTGCTCGGCGGACCGTTCGCCGACCGGTGGGGCGCGCGCCCGGCGATGATCGCGACTTACATTCTCGGTGCGCTGGGAATGGTTGGCATGTTGACGGCGTCACATCCGCTGGGACTCGCCATCAACATACTCGCCGGTGGATTTGCCGCAGGAGCGCTGGTGGTGCAGATGCCGCTCGTGATGATTGAATCACTTGGCATGAAGCGTTTCGGATCCGTGATGGGAATCACCGGGATTTTCTTCACGGCGGGAGCGGCGGTCAGCCCGGTCGTAACCGGAAGAGTATTCGACCAGACCGGCAGCTACAGTGTTGTGATCGCGTCGTTCGCCGTAATGTTGATCGTATGCTCGCTCGCGATAAGCGGGTGTCGAACCCTCGAGCGCGAGCAAATCCGGTTCGCACCGGAAGCTCGAGAAGTCGCGGCTTGATCCTAATCTCGACCGGGCGGCATTGGTTTTCAGCCTTTGCCCATTGATTCGCGCATCATCCGGATCATCGCCTGTGTCGTCGCGGTGTCGTTGAGCCGCGGAAACGGATCGTCAGGGATGGGCGCCTCGAGGAAGCGGCACAGCGGCGCCCATCCTTCTCGCACGTCGAACACCAGCAGGCGCGCGGAATCGATCGCATCGCGGACCTCTTGATTGTGCCGCGTGAAGACCTCGATCGCGTGAGCCTTGTCCTCGAAGCGATTGTCGAACGTCTCGGCGAGAATTGCCTTTCGGACCATCTCGTTCTGGAGCCGAACGACTTCGGGCACGCCATCGGGCGCCGGCCCTCTCATCGCCTGGTAAATGGTATCGCTCATGCTTTTGTACCAGGCTTCCGGATCGCGGATCGAGAGCAGGACTTTCGCATCCGGGTAATGAGCGGCGATTTCGCGCCACCATCGCGCCGCCGGCCAATCGACCGTCGCGCGGAAGTCGCGGAAGATCAGGTCCCAGTCCATCGCATGCCCGAATGCCAGCCGATGCCACATCGCGACGTGATCGGGTCGCGAAAAAACTTCCATCATGTGATAGCAGGGGCCGAAGCCGAGTTTTTCGATCGCGTTCTTGAGTGAGAGCGTGCCGGTTCGTCCGAATCCGGCGCCGACGACCTTCAATGCCATCCGAGTACTCCTGGTTGGGTGTTCGGGTCCGTCTAGCACAGTTCGTCAGCCAATGGAGAGCGCTGGATAACCGTTCTGGGGCCGCTCTTCCGATACGAAGTCCGCCGCATGAAGCTTGGGCGTCGCCATGGCTGTGGTCCGCGCGCGGCTCAGGGCGTCACATTTTGCTGGATCGTTCTCGATAATGTCCCAGATTTCTCTCCGCAGAGAACTACGTGCCTGGTTCCCGCGAGGAATCGCGCTGTATTGAAGCGGCTAGTTCTATTATCTTGACCGCGTAACCCAAGCGAGGTCTAAACAGTTATACAGTTATACGATCACAGTGATGGTGCGCGGATCATAAGTGAAAATGCTCGATCGTCTAAAGGCCCGTCCTGAGTGGAAGTTCTTCGGCGTTTTGCTGAAAGCCGATCGCTCGCTCGCGATCGCCTGGTGGGCCGCGCTCGCAATCCGCGGACTGCTGCCGGCTCTGTTCGCGATCGCGATGGGTGCGCTGGTTGGCGCCGTGCAGCGCGGCGATTCCCTCGCCACACCCCTTATCTATGTCGGCGCGGTGTTCGTGCTGCTTCAGATATCGCCACCGTTCCACCATGCAATTGGTGCCAACCTTGGCAGCCGGACTGCGGCTTGGCTCTATGACCAGTTGACCATCGCCTGCACGAGCCCGCCAGGCATGGGACATCTCGAAGATCCGCGCCTTACCACGGACCTCGCTATGGCCCGGGACTTCGACCTTGGCATCAGTGGACCGCCGATGAGCATATCGATGGACTTCATCGCGTCGGGGCTGGTCGAGATGATTGGAGGACTGCTATCGGCGGTGGTGCTCGCAGCCTATGCGTGGTGGGCGCCGATCCTGCTAGCCGGGGCCTGGCTCGCGACGCACTGGCTACTGCGAGAAAGTGGCGTGTGGCGCGATCGCAATACGGAAGAGGTTCGCGAGGCGCAGCGCCACGCCGACTATGCTTATCGACTCGCAGTCGATCTGCCCGCCGCCAAGGAACTGCGGCTATTCGGACTGGCAGCGTGGACGATCGAGCGGTTTACCTCGCGAAGACGACGCCTGTTTGATCTCCGCTGGGAGGCGACCCGACTGCGCGAGCAACCAGTACTCTGGAGCCTGCTGTTGGTGCTGTCCGCCAACCTGCTGGTGTTCTGGGCGATCGCAACCGATGCCGCGTCCGGACGCCTTCTGGTGGGGCAAGTCGTTACCTTTGCCAGCGCGGCAGTCAGCACGAGCATGATAGCTTTCGGTGGATTGTCCTGGGCCCTCGACGGTGCTGCCGCGCCGGCCGGCGCGGTGCTCCGCCTGCAAGATGCGATGGGTCCGGCCGGGGATCTTGTGCGCGGCGACCGCGCCGCGCGGAACATGCCGGCGCGGGAGATCCGGTTTCGCAACGTGCGCTTCGCATATCCCACCACCGGCGACCCGGTGCTGGCTGGCTTTGACTTGACGATTCCGGCTGGCTCGTCGCTGGCCATCGTCGGCCAGAATGGAGCGGGCAAGACCACGCTGGCGAAACTTCTCTGCCGCCTCTATGACCCGGATGAAGGAGCGATCGAGATCGATGGCATCGATCTGCGAGAACTCGATCTCGACGCATGGCGTGCGCGTGTAACTGCAGTATTTCAGGACTTCACCCGGTTTGAGTTGCCGCTGCGCGACAACGTTTCGCCGGCTGGTGCGCCAGACGGCGCGATTGAGCAAGCACTCGTCGAAGCGGGCGCATCGCATCTCGCATCTCTCGATACGGTACTTGCCCGCGGCTACCAAGACGGCACCGAGCTCTCCGGTGGTCAGTGGCAGCGGGTCGCTCTCGCTCGCGCGCTATGCGCCGTAAAGCTCGGGGCAGGCGTAGTGCTGCTCGATGAGCCAACCGCTCAACTCGATGTGCGGGGCGAGCGCGAAATCTTCGATCGCGTCCTCAAGGCGACGCATCACGCTACGACGATCCTGATATCGCACCGATTCTCGACCGTGCGTCGCGCGGATCGCATTTGCGTGCTCGAACACGGCCGAGTGGTCGAACTCGGCACCCATGACGAGCTGATGGCAGTTGGTGGACGCTACCGCACGATGTTCGATCTGCAGGCGTCGCGCTTCGGCGCCGCCGCGGGCGTCCCGGAAGAAGGAGAGCCGCTCGATGAGCCCGCGTGACGATCTGCCGGCAGCGATACCCGCGATGTGGCGTGCGCTCAAGCGTGGCTATCAGGCCGAGCCGCGTCTGCTAACGGTTGCGTTCGGGCTGTCGCTGCTCGCGGCGCTGCCCGACGCGCTGATGGCGTTATGGCTGATGCTCCTCGCCAACGGAGTGACGGGCCACAATCGTAGGCTGGTGATCGCGGCCGCGATGGGGCTCGGCGTGTCGGCGGTGGGTACCTGGTTTCTTCGTGTGACCAGCGACCGCGTTCAGCGCCGGTTCCGCGACCGGCTGACCATTGCGCTGGAATCTCACGTGGCAACGCTGCTGGCCACGGTCGCAACTATCGCCCATCACGAACGTCCCGAATACCTCGACCGGCTCGCAGTGCTTCGCGACCAGGTCTTCGTCCTCGATCACATGTATATGTCGCTGTTCTCGACTTGCGGGTGGATCCTTCGCCTCGGTGTGACGGTAGTGCTGCTGATGTCGATCAATCCAGCCTTGGCGCTGCTGGCCGCATTCGCGCTGCCAACTGTGCTGACTTCGACCTGGCGGCCCGGTATCGAGCGCGCCGCGGAAGAGCGTGGCGCATCTGCGAACCGCCTCGCGCGGCATCTGTTTACCATCGCCACCACGGCGCCCCCCGGAAAAGAGGTGCGAGTCACGCGGATTGGAAATCGCCTGGTGAAATTGCGGCGCGAGGCATGGGAACGCTGGTACGGACCCGTGGCAGCCGCGCGCTGGGGAAGTGCGGCCTGGCATACAGCCGCCTGGTTGATCTTCGGTGTGGGCTACATCGGAGCGATCGTGTTCGTCACCGTGGGTCTCCGCGCAACTTCCGGTCAAGTGTTGCTGGTGCTGGCCGCAGGCTCGCGGCTCTCGGCGTATATCGGCGCAACGGTCGGGGAAATCGGATTCCTGCGCGGCATCTGGCTCGACGGTTCCCGGCGGCTGGCGTGGCTCGAGGATTATGCCGCGTCGCTGGAGGAGCACGCTGACACGGCCGCGCCCGACCGGCTCATCGACGGTATCCGCCTGGAGCATGTGTCCTTCGCTTATCCGGGGACGGCGCGCAGTGTGCTCGAAGATGTGAACCTGGATCTGAAACAAGGGTCGGTAGTTGCGATCGTCGGAGAGAACGGCGCCGGCAAGAGTACGCTGGTAAAGCTTCTGGCAAGGCTCTATCAACCCGACCAGGGACGAATCCTCGTCGATGGAATCGACTTGGCGCGGATTCCCGTTGACGATTGGCGAGCGCACGTCGCGGGCGCGTTCCAGGATTTTTTCCGGTTCGAGTTTCGCGCGCGCCACACGGTGGGTCTGGGCGACGTCCCCCGACTCGATGACGAAGCGGCGGTCGTTGCTGCTGTCAATCGCGCGGGCGCCGATGACGTGATAGCGCGGCTGGCCGCTGGCCTGGATACACAGCTCGGTCCGACTTGGCCGAGTGGAGTCGAAGTGAGCTTTGGCCAGTGGCAGAAGCTGGCGCTGGCCCGCGGCTTCATGCGGGATCATCCGCTACTGCTGGTGCTCGATGAACCGACCGCGGCGCTGGACGCAGAGACCGAACACGCGTTGTTCGAGCGCTACGCCGCGGCCGCTCGGAGTGAGCGGCAAGATGGTAGCTCCTGCAACACGCGTCAAGGGCAAATCACGATTCTGATATCGCATCGGTTCAGTACCGTGCGCATGGCCGATCAGATCGTTGTGCTCGACGGCGCACGCGTTGCGGAGGTAGGCACCCACGAAGCGCTGATGGCGAAAGGCGGACAGTACGCTGAGCTGTACGGCATTCAGGCCGCAGCGTATCGATGACGCCGCTGGAGCAGGACCGGCCTATAGCGCGAATTCGCGCTTATGACTTCAGCGCTGGAGAGAATTTGTTCGGTTGGGATTCGGTTCTGCTTTTGGTCTCTCCGGGTCCCTTCGTTCGATGCGCTGATGCGCGGAATTGGTGACGTCGAACATCAGACGAAGGTTTGGAGTTCGAATCTCCGCCTCCTGGGCGGGCGGTCAGCCAGTCATCTCTGTCTCACTGAGAGAATGACCTTCAGACCGTCCGGGAATGTTCGCTGAGTTTCTATATGAAGGCTGCGAGCAGAGGCCAGCAATTGGTCCGTGGTGCTGTCGTGGTAGGGATCGACGATGATCCATAGACGCTCGAACTTGGGTCCCTCACTATCGAACCACTCGGCCGACGGATGCAACGGCACGACAATATTATCAATATAGACGCCGTTTACAGAGAAGCTCTCGGCGTCCCAGTCCGGAAAGGCAAGGTGAAGTTGGGTATGGTTCTTGTCGTGTAGAGCTTCGTAATACCAATACAGCCAGGCATCGTATGTCCAGCCCGCCACCACCCCATCGCCGGGCCTCGCGTTTGAAAATATATAGTCTGTAACATCGCTCCAGTAGGTGCGGTTTGCCGGGGTCTCGTAATACAAGGGCCGCAACGCGACTTGCCAAATTTCAAGTACCATCACAGTGCAGAGCATGATCAGGGGGCGGCGAAACGCTCCGATGCCGAGAGCGACGAGCAGCACCAAAAACGGAAGGCATATCAGGAGATATCGCGACTCACCAAAGAACGCCGGTTTGACGAGGCTTAGTAAGGCGCACAGGCCTAGCGGAACCATTAAGCCATTCACCGTGAACGCGCGACTCCATGGAGAGTAAGAGTCGGCTGCGAGCGCTCCGAAGCCTGCCAGCGCTATGGAACTCAACGTGAGCACGATCGCGGACGGTGTTTTCTGGAAGAGAGGAGCGCCGGATAGGAATGGCACTATCTTGGCCATCGATTGCAGATGCACCTGCGTTACCCAATCATACTGTCCCTGATAGTTGCCGAAGTTCAGTAGGGGGAGAGGCAGCACCGCGAGTCCGACGATCACGCCCGATGCGATCAGAGTGCGCCACGGTGCGGCCCTGCGGAAACACGCCGACAACGCGTGAGCGATCAACGTGAAGGTGGCGTGCATGTGAGTATAGACGGCTAGCGTGCTGGCGATGATATAGGGCCACGAGTCCGTGGCTTTCGCTTTGGGAAGCACGATCAACTTGACGAAGAAAAACGAGGAAGCGACGACCAACAGAATCACGAGACTGTAGGACCGGATAATCTGAGCATAGTCGACCGCCGTTGCGTTGGTAGCAAGAAGGAAGGCGGCTGTGAGGCCCACGCTTGGGTTGAACAGTCGGCGTCCCAACAAATAGATCGCCGGGACTGCAGCAACCGAGAACAGAATCGATAACATCCTTAGAGCCAACGGACTATTGCCGGCAATTGCACTCCAGAAATGTAGCAGAACGTAATAGAGTACCATGTTCGGATCGTTCCATATGACGAACTTGAGCATGGCGGCAAACGGCAGGGCAGCTATGCACGCGCTGATCGCATCATCCCGTCCGATCTCCGGTCGAGACGCAAAGTAGAGTCG
>JBGPNU010000041.1:0-14804 GCA_041487675.1 Binatus sp. (SeqCode) | reverse complement strand
CGCCGAACTCCGGCCCGCAACTGGATAATGATGTCGGTGCCGCCGCAGAATGGGCGAGCGTTTTCACCGTGGGTTTTGAGGATGCTGACCGCTTGATCAAGCGTGCTAGGGGCTTCGTAAGTGATCGCGTGCAAGGGTGGGAAACCTCCGAGTCGGGGTTAGATTATACTCGCCTTTGTTCCTTAGATAGCGCACTTGCCGCTCGTCGAAAAGGGGATCGGCAGCGAGGGGTTATGCGGCGTGCTTGCGGGGATGGACCTCGCGCGCAATTCTCGCGGCCAGTTGATCCTTCGCTTTTTCGAGTTCGTAGTCGCTCTGCAATCCCAACCAGAATTCCGCCGAAGTCCCGAGGTAGCGAGCGAGGCGAAGCGCGGTGTCTGCCGAAATAGCGCGCTCACCCTTCACGATTTCCGCGATCCGGTTAGCGGGCACGCGCAGATCCATCGCGATCCGATGGATGCTGACGCCGGTCGGAACGACGAAGTCCTCGAACAAGACCTCACCCGGGTGAAGTGGCGGTAACTTCTTTCTGCGAGCCATGTTTGCGTGCCTCAAGGATTCTTGGTCGAGGGTTCCGCGCGCCGCGATGAACTATCGCTTTGAAGGAAGTTACAGGCTTCGAAAGCTTGGCTTGTGATGCTCTTTGAAATCTGAACCCATTGGCCGTCGTCAACTTCGTAGTTCACCACCACACCGCTCCTTAAGCAATTGACGGTCATCTTAGGGGAGGAAAACTTGCGCCAAGTGGCGTAGTCGAGGAAATCATAGGACCAGCCGTGCTTCTGTTCGACCAGGAAGGTCTTTAGCGCCACATATTCAGAATCAGAATTGCTGACGGTGCGCGTTTCTTCGACTTTGCCGCCACGGAATTCGGTATAGGTGAAGCTTTTTGGATAGAGTTCTACGGGAAAGTCGACACGATAAAATGGAACTACCATCATGAGCAGGGCTTTTAAGAGAAACATAAACTGCCACAGAAAGACATACGCGGCTCTGAAACGCACCGGTGTTCTTCTATGCCTTGAAGCCGAGGCGGGACGCGACCTGAGCGGCGCCGATCGCGAGGGCCGGCGCAAACGGACCCATCAGCGCGAACCGCGGATCGGTAGTCTGGCCGCGCACGTAGCGAACGTAGATCTGCTCGACCACCGTCGCCGTTTTCCAATGCGCCCACGCCCAATAGAACGGGATGCCGCTCACGTCGCGGCCGGTGCGGCTCGAATAGCGATGAATTAATTCGTCGCGGCTCATGAAGCCGGGGCGGAGCGTATGCGCTTCGCCTTGCGAGGTGGCCAGCAATTCCGCCGGGTCGGATTTGTCGCGCCAATAGCCAATCGAAATACCCAGATCGACCAGCGGATCGCCTATCGTGGACATCTCCCAGTCGAAGACTCCGACTACGTTTCCGGGATTGTCGGAACCGATCATGATGTTGTGCAGGTAGAAATCGTTGTGGATGAGCGCGGGCGGCGGCGACTCCGGCATATTCTCCAGGAACCACGCGCCGAGCTTTTCCATCAGCGGCACTTCGCGGGTTTTCGCCTTTTCCCAGCGCCCCATCCATCCGGTGATCTGGCGTTTCAGAAATCCTTCGGGCTTGCCGAGCGATGCGAGTCCGATCGCCGCGTAATCGACGCGATGCAAATCCGCGAGCGTGTCGATGAAGCCTTGCGACAGCGCACGATAGGTCGCCGGATCGGTGCCCAGCTCCTCGGGCAGCGGCTGGCGATTCTTGATGACGATTCCCGAGCGCCGTTCCATTACGAAAAACGGCGCGCCGACGATCGATACGTCGTCGCTGTAGAGCATGCCGCGCGGCGCGGGCTTGAAACTCTCCCACAGGCGCGAGAGCACGCGGTACTCGCGGCCCATGTCATGGCCGCCGACCGGCAGCGGCCCGAATGGCGGCCGGCGCATCACCCATTCGCGATCGCCGAAACGGAGCAGGTAGGTCAGGTTCGACGATCCGCCGCGGAACTGCTTGACGGTCAGAGGCGCGTCGGCGCCGGGGAGCTTGTCGCGCAGGTAATCGGCGAGCTTGCCCCAATCGAGCTCTTCTTCGGCGCGAACGTCGCCGAATTCGGGAACGATTTCTATCGCTTCAGGCATCGCGAGATCCTTCGCAGGAACTCAGGATGACCCCTCGGGCACGCCTCGGGGTCACTTGTACTTTCTGAGTTCGCGGCGCGCGATCGTCATGCGATGCACTTCGTCGGGGCCGTCCGCAATTCGGAGCGAGCGGCTATCGCGCCACATCCGCGCGAGCGGGAAGTCATCGCTCACGCCGGCGGCGCCAAAAACCTGGATCGCGCGGTCGAGCACGATCATCACCATGTTCGCGCACATCACCTTGATCATGGCGATTTCATTGCGCGCATCGCGCTTGCCGGCGGTGTCCATCTTCCACGCCGCATGCATCACCATCAGCCGGCATGAATCGATCTCGATTCGCGAGTTGGCGATCCACTCCTGGATGTTGGACTTGTCGGCGAGAAAGCTGCCGTGCGTGAAGCGCGTGCTCGCCCGCTTGCACATCATTTCGAGCGCACGTTCGGCGATTCCGATCGTTCGCATGCAATGGTGGATACGGCCCGGACCCAGACGCGCCTGCGAGATCGCGAAGCCGCCGCCTTCCTCGCCGAGCAGGTTGGTTACCGGAACGCGGCAATCTTTGTAGATGATCTCGCAATGGCCACCGCCTCCGGTATGACCCATCACCGACACCGGCCGAATCAGGTTGAAACCCGGCGTATTGGTCGGAACGATTATCTGGCTCGCGCGGCGATGCGGCTCGGCGTCGGGATCGGTCACCACCATAGCGATCGCGAAGGCCGATCCGATCGCATTCGAAGTGAACCACTTGTGACCATTGATCACGTAGTCGTCGCCATCGCGGACCGCGCGGGTTTTGAGCTGGGTCGGATCGGATCCCGGAGTGTCGGGCTCGGTCATCGAAAAGCAGGTGCGAATCTCTCCGTCGAGGCACGGCTGCAGCCACTTCTTTTTCTGTTCGGGGGTGCCGAACTCGGTCAGAATTTCCATGTTACCGGTGTCGGGCGCCATGCAGTTGAACGCGCGCGCGCCGATTTGGCTGCGGCCCATCAGTTCGCACAGCGGCGCGTACTCGTAGTTCTTGAGACCCGCGCCGAATTTTTCGTCGGGAAGGAACAGGTTCCAGAGGCCCTCGGCCTTGGCCTTTTTGCGCACCTCTTTGAGCGATTGCGGTTCTTCATTTCCGCTCTCGCCCATCGCGCGCTGAACTTCTTTTTCGATGGGAAACACGTATTGATCCATAAATGTGGATACGCGTTTGCGAAATTCTTCGGTTTTCGGCGTAAGCGAAAAGTCCATTTCGATCCTCGCGAGGTCTGATTGATTTGTATCGAAACAGGTAACTCAGTTCGGAGATAAATGAAAGCCAAGCGCGAATCGACCCGGTTGCCACCGGCGCCGCGCGCCGATAGGCTCTACCCAGAGTGAAACGACTCGCGACACTGCTGATTGCGCTGATGCTGGTTGCCGGAGGAACCGGGATTCGATGCTCGTCCGCCGGCGCAGACTCCTCGCGATGCTGCAATTCATCGTGTCCAGCGCCCACGCGCGCGGACCTCACGCGATGCTGCGCGATGTCAACACGCGCCGAGTCAGCCGAAGTGGCTCCAGTTAATTTGTCGGGATCGCCGAGCTATGCCGCGGCGATCGTCGCACGGATTCCAGCCTCATCGGCAGTGACCCCGTTACTCGTGATGGCCATGTCGCCCGCACCTGACAGTTCGCCACCGGCCGCGGTTGCGCTGTCGCTCCTCTGCTCCCGCCAGATCTGATTCTCGTCCCGAAGCTTCGTTCAGGGCGAACCGTAAAGACTCTCGGAGCCGCATCAAATTGATGCGCCGAGTCGGGGCGGTTCGCATCGCATCGATGCGCGCGCGCATCGATTACACGAGTCTGGTGAGGCGAATGACGCCAAGCCGGATGTGCAAGTCGGATCGACGGGACGAGAAACAGATGTCGCGGAAATTCCACTTTCGACGATTCACTTCGTGGCGCGAGCTCGCTTTGGGAGCCCTCGCAATCGCGTTTGCAATTGCAGCTCCCGTGCATGCGGATAGCCAGGCAAAGGCCGGCGTCGATTCGCTGCCGGCGAGCGAAGGCGCTAACGCCGGCAATGTAGAAGCGCTGGTCGCGGAAGCGATGGGTCAGAGCCCGCTAATCGCGGCGGCACGAAACCATTGGAGCGCGCAGGAAAAAGTTCCGCGTCAGGTTTCGACGCTTCCCGATCCAGAGCTTGCGCTGCAGCATTTCACGGTCGGCAGTCCGCAGCCATTTTCCGGCTACGAGACCAGCGATTTCTATTACACCGGCTTCGGCGCGACTCAGGAAATTCCCGGACCGGGCAAACTCGGCCTTCGCGCGCAGCAAGCGGGCCGTGACGCGGAATTCGCCCGCGCCCAGTATGAAGCGGCGCGCTCGAGTGTGGCCGAAAAAGTCCGCGAGGCGTGCTTCAATCTTTTCTATCTCGGCAAGGCGTCCGCGCTACTCGTTCAGAACCGCGCCGACCTCGATCGAATCGAACGAATCACCGAAGACGGTTACCGGGTCGGCCGCGGAAATCAGCAGGACGTCACCAAGGCTCAGCTCCAGTTGACCGCGATGCTGCGCGAGATCGAGATGAACCGGGAGCAGATCGACGAACAGCAAGCCCAACTCAAGGCGATAATGGGGCGCGAGACCGACTCGCGCGACATCGCGATCGGCGAGATCAGACCGAGCCCATTCGAACTTGACGCGACGCGAATTCGCGCCCTGGCCGCGGCCCGGTCGCCGGCGCTCCGAATGGCTCAAGCGATGGCGTCGCGGAGCGACGACTCATTGGCGCTCGCGCGACACGATTACATTCCCGATTTTTCGGTCGGCTACATGTACCAGAAGACCGGGCCGCAAATGCGCGACTACTACATGCTTACGCTCGGCGCGAAAATTCCGCTCTACTTCTGGCGCAAGCAGAGACCCGCAGTCGAGCAGGCAGCGCTCGAAAAGCAAGCGGCCATGGAGCAGGTCCGCGCCGCGCGCCTCGATGCGGCGTCGGGGGTCGATCGGCAGATTGTGGCGATTCGCACCGCCGATCGAATTATCACGCTCTATCGCGACGGACTAATCCCGCAATCCGCGGCCACGCGCGCCGCCGCCTACGCGGGATACAGGAGCGGAAAAGTCGATTTCCAGACCCTGCTGTCGGCGGTGATCGATGTTCTAAATCTCAACCAGGAATATTTCCGCGCGATTGCCGACCATGAGATCGCGATCGCGAAGCTAAAGGAAATTATCGGTGACCAATCATGATCGCCCGCTCGATGACTAGACGAATTGCGGTAATCGCGTTTGCGGCCTTGATCGCGAGCGTTACCGCGTCCGCGCAATCGACCGGACCGGTGCCCTCGAGTCTCGCTCCGATCCAGCTCACGCCGGAGCGCCGCCAGTTAATCGGCGTCAAGTTTGCCACGGTCGAGCGGCGCGAGGTGTCGGAACATCTTGAGACTACCGGCTCAATCGAAGCGGACGAGAAGCTGCAGGGATACGTGCAGACCCGCTTTCCGGGCTGGATCGAGAGAGTATTCGCGAATCAGACATATCAATACGTTCGCAAGGGCAGTCCACTATTCACTATCTACAGTCCCGACCTTGTGAGTACCGAGAACGAATACCTACTCGCGCTGAAAGAGAAGAGTCGGGTGCAATCGAGCACGGTCGAAGGAGTGGAAGAGGGCGCCGACTCGCTGGTCGATTCCGCCGCCGAGCGGCTGGCGCAGTGGAACGTCTCGCCGCGCGAGATCGCCCGGCTTAAGCGCGAACGCACGGTGAGCCACGCAATCGAGATCGACTCGCCGATGAGCGGGGTAATCATAGATCGCGCAGCGCTGCCCAACATGTACGTGCAGCCGGAGACCAGGCTTTTCACGATCACCGATCTTTCCCGCGTATGGATTTACGCGGCCGTGTTCCAGGACCAAATCGGCAAGCTGCGAATCGGCGATCCCGCGATCGTAACTGTTGACGCATATCCAGGCGAAAAGTTCGACGGCCGGATCGATTTCATACAACCGCAGATAGATCCGATGACTCGTAGCGCCAAAGTTCGCTGCGAGTTCGCCAACCGCGGGGGAATGCTGATGCCCGGAATGTACGCGCGGGTCGCGTTGCATCTCGCGATGGGCACTCAGTTGGTCATTCCTGACAGCGGCGTGTTGCGCACCGGACTAAGGAACGTAGCATTCGTGGATCGAGGCGACGGCTATCTGATGCCCACCGAGGTGGAACTCGGGCCGCGCGTCGGCAATGACCTGATAGTGCTCAAGGGACTCAAGGCCGGCGACCGAATCGTCGGCTCGGCAAATTTTCTTATCGATTCCGAAAGCCAACTACAGGCTGCCGCCGGCGCGTACGTGCCGCCTCCTCCAGGCGTTGGCGCGAACGCGGAGTCTGAGAAAGGAGGGCAAGCGCAGAACGCGGCAACCATCGCGATGACTACCGATCCGGCGCCGCCTGTGCGCGGTTCCAACCAGCTTCGAATCGATCTTCGCGACCGGTCCGGCAAACCGATCACGAACGCCGACATTTCGGTCACTTTCTACATGGCGGCGATGCCCGCGATGGGGATGGCAGGGATGCGCGCGCAAGCCGCGGCCGTCGAGAAAGGAGGCGGCGTCTATTTGGCGGCGCTCGACATCCCGAGTGGAGGAACCTGGCAGGTCACAATCGTTGCCACCAAAGAAGGCCGCTCGATCGCAACCCGGCAATTCAACGTCTCGGTAGCCGGCTCGATGTCGATGTAGGGGAACGTGCGATGATCGACAGAACTATCGACTGGTGCAGCCGCAACCGCTTTCTCGTGATCTTTGCGACCGCGGCGCTCGCGCTCGCGGGATTGTGGTCGCTCAACCGGATTCCGCTCGATGCGCTTCCCGACATCTCGGATGTCCAGGTAATCGTACATACACAGTGGATGGGTCAACCGCCGAGCGTGATCGAGGACCAGGTGACATATCCAATAGTCACTACGATGCTGGCTGCGCCTCATGTCAAGGCGGTCCGCGCACAGACTATGCCCAACGACTCGTATGTGTTCGTCGTATTTGAGGACGGCACCGATATCTACTGGGCGCGGAGCCGCGTGATTGAGTATCTACAGCAAATCGCGGGCAATCTGCCGGCTAGCGTGCATCCCGCGATCGGGCCCGACGCGACCGGCGCGGGATGGGTGTACGAATACGCACTAATCGATCGCAGTCACCGATCGAGTCTGGCCGATCTCAGGAGCCTGCAGGACTGGAACATACGCTACGCTTTGGAAACCGTGGCCGGCGTCGCGGAGGTCGCGACCATCGGCGGCTTCGTCAAGCAGTACCAGGTAAAGCTCGACCCGAATCGGCTGCTCGCACTCCGCGTTTCGCTAAAGGACGTGATCGAAAAGATCCAGGACAGCAACTCGGAAGTCGGCGGGCGCGTGCTCGAGATGTCGGGCGCCGACTACATGGTTCGCGGCCTGGGCTATATCCGCTCGCTCGGCGATCTCGAGCAGATTGCGGTCGCAAGCCGGGACGGAACGCCGGTGCTGGTCAAAGACCTCGGCGTCGTGAGCTTCGGCCCGGATCTCCGCGAGGGCGTGGCCGAATGGAACGGCGAGGGCGAGGCGGTCGGCGGGATCGTCGTGATGCGCTACGGGCAGAATGCGCTCAACGTGATCGATGGAATCAAACGCAAACTCGCCGAGATCAGAAAGACGCTGCCGCCGGGGGTTGAAATAGTCGCCGGGTACGATCGCGCCGGACTGATCGAGGGATCGATCGGCACGCTCAAGCGCGCATTAATCGAGGAAGCGATCATCGTAAGTCTGGTGATCATAGTCTTTCTATTTCATATTCGCTCCGCACTTATTCCGATCATTATCCTGCCGATCGCGGTCCTTGCCACTTTCATTCCGATGTATTTTCTGCAGATCAGCTCCAACATCATGTCGCTTGGCGGTCTCGCACTTGCGATTGGCGTGCTCGTGGACGCGTCGATCGTGATGGTCGAGAACGGGTACCGCCATCTCGCGGAGCGCCAGCGCGATGCCACTTGCGAGGGCGCCTCGATTGCCGAGCCGGAGCGCCGACGAATCCTGCTCGGCGCCGCGAGACAGGTCGGCCGTCCGCTATTTTTTTCGCTCGTGATCATCGTGGTCTCCTTCCTGCCGGTTTTTATGCTCGAGTCGCAGGAGGGAAGGATGTTCCGTCCGCTCGCATATACCAAGTCGTTTGCGATTACGTTCTCGTCCGTGCTCGCGATCACAATCGTACCTATCCTGATGGTGCTGCTGATTCGCGGACGCCATCTGCGGTCTGAAACGGAGAATCCACTATCTAAATTCTTCCAGACAGTATACCGGCCCGTGATTCGGTGGTGTCTCAGTCATCGTGGACTGACTATAGCCGCAAATCTGGCCTTTCTGGCACTCACTATTCCGTTGCTATTCAGAATCGGTAGTCAGTTCATGCCGCCGCTTTACGAGGAATCCAGTCTCTTCATGCCGACCGCGTTGCCGGGGATTTCGATCGCGTCGGCGTCGGCGCTGCTGGCGCAGCAGGACGCTATCATCCGCTCGTTTCCCGAAGTGGAGAGCGTATTTGGCACAGTTGGACGCTCGAACAGTGCGACCGATAACGCGCCGATGGACATGTTCGACACGACCATCATGCTCAAACCACGGAGCCTTTGGCGGCGCGGAATGAGCTATGAAGGGCTGGTCGCCGCGATGGATGCGCGGCTGCATTTCCCGGGCCTTTCGAACTCGTGGACGATGCCGGTCGAGAATCGCCTCGACATGGAGCTGACCGGAATCAAAACGCCGGTAGGAATCAAGATTCAAGGTCCCGAGCTTGCCGAGATTCAACGAATCGGTTCATCGATCGAGGAAATTTTGACTGGCGTGTCGGGCACCCGCGGCGTATTTGCCGAGCGCGTCTCGCAGGGATTCTACGTTGACATATCCGTCGATCGACTGGAGGCGGCGCGCTATGGCCTGACCGTCGGTGACGTGCAACGCGCGGTGAGTTCGGGAATCGGCGGCGAGAATATCGCGATGACGGTGCAGGGGCGCGCGCGCTTTCCAATCAACGTGCGGTACCTCGCGGACTATCGCAACAACCTCGACAAGTTGCGCGCGGTACTGCTGATGACGCCGTCTGGTGCGCAGATTCCGCTCGGCGAAGTCGCACGAATCGCGCTCAGCCCCGGACCGTCGATGATTCGCGACGAGGACGGCCTGCTTACCGGTTACGTCTATATCGATCTCGCGACCACCGACTATGGCAGCTACGTCAAGCGTGCGCGCACGGTGCTCGAGCGCCAACTCCGCCTGCCCACCGGCTACTCGCTCAAATGGTCCGGCGAGTACGAGTTCCAGCTTCGCGCACGCTCGCGTCTCGCGCTAATCGTGCCGATCGTCTTCGGACTCATCTTCGTCCTGCTCTACATTCTCTTCGAGTCCGCGACCGAAGCCGCGGTGCTAATCTTTCCGTGCCTGTATGCGATGACCGGCGGTCTCATTGCGCAATACCTGATGGGCTTCAATTTCAGCGTGGCGGTGTGGGTTGGCTATATCGCGCTGTTCGGAATCGCGGTGGAGACTGGAGTCGTGATGATCATTTACCTGCACGAGGCGCTCGATCGGCGACTCGGCGAAGGCGCGATCGACCGGGATGCAATCGAGGAAGCGACGATTGAAGGCGCAGTGCAGCGCCTGCGGCCCAAGCTGATGACGGTTGCGGTCGTGATGCTGAGTCTCGCGCCGATTCTCTGGGAGAGCGGAATTGGCGCCGATGTCATGAAGCCGATCGCGGCGCCGATCGTGGGCGGCATGATCACTTCGACGATTCATGTGCTCATCCTGGTCCCGGTGTTCTTCGCGATAATGAAGGAACGCGCCTGGCGGCGGGGCGAGCTCGGGCCGTCGCGCTAAACCGCAAACGCGAATTGATCGTTACGTGGCCGCGGGTTTGCGCATTACGTAAAAGATGTAGCCGTAGGCGTCGCAGTGCACGCGGAAGAGATCGTACTCGCGCTGATGGTCTTCGAGGATTGCGAGAACCTCGGGGTCGCCGGCGTACTTTGTTCTGAGCTTCGCAACCCGCGTCTGGCCCGGCCCATAGTAATTGTCCCACCAGTCCTGAACCGGCAGAACAAAACCGTCCGCGTCCACATAACCGGTTTCGGCGACGATCTGGCAGTTGCGCTCGATCGATCTCATGCCGGGGTAGTTGCGCGCCCAGAATTGGGCGGCCTCCGCGGGCGGATCGGGCACCAGCCACGAGAGTTCCGAGACCGCCATCCATCCGCCGGGCTTGAGAAAACGCCGCCATGCGCCGAGGCCCGCGGCAAACCCGGTGATATAAATCGCGCCCTCGGACCAGATCAGATCGAATGACTCGGCGCGGAAGTCCATGTCAAACATCGAGACATTGACGGTGGTGATTTGCGGCAGAACTCCGGCGGCGCGAGCGCGTTCGGTTAGTTCATCGAGGAATCGCTGCCTGATATCGACCGCGACGATCTCGCCGCCGGTGGCGCGCGCGAGATCGATCGTCTGCGCTCCGGGACCGCATCCGATGTCGAGAATCCGCGGACGTTCCGGCAACCCGAGCGTGAGGCCGAGCGCGCGCAGAGTTGCCTCGGGGGAGCCGGGGCCCTGCCGGGGCAAGCCCTCGGTCAGTTCGCGGAAGATGCTCATCTCAACGGATACTGCCGAGCGGCGGGCGCGAACTCAATGACTGTTGGAGTCAGGCACGGGGCTTGTCGGCGGCAAAACGCAGCCGCACGTAGTCGGCGGACCATCTGCCGTCCGCGTCGCAAAGATCCGGTTGCAGGTTCTCACGAACCTCGTCGATGAATCCCGCGCGCTCGCGGACCTCGAGCGGCGCCATGAAGCTCTGCGCAAAGGTCTCGAGCCATCCATTTATTTCGGTCGGCAACGCGGTCGGGCGCGGGATGAGCGCGATATATCTGATCGCGAAGCCGCAGCGCACGAGTCGCGCTGAATAATCCTCGACGGTCGGGAAGTACCTACCATGGATTTAGCCGCTCGCCGTCGATTCCGCGACTCGCCAGCGTCGCAATCAGCGCGCGCTTGATTTTCTCGACGCATCCGTAGCCGCCGAACTCGCCGACGAAGCGGCCGCCGGCGCTGAGCGCGCGTGATACGCCGGCGATAACATCGTCCGGCCGCTTCATCCAGTGAATCGCGGCATTGCTGAACACCGCGTCGAACTCGGCGTCGAAGCCGAGCCGCTGCCCATCGCCGACGCGCGCGTCGAGGCCCAAGCGCCGACAGGCTTCGACCTGCGCCGCGCTCGCGTCAACGCCGACCACGCGGCATCCGAGCGCGACGAGTTTCGCGGTCAGCGCACCGTCGCCACATCCGAGGTCAAGGATTCGCTCACCCGGCTCTGGCGCGAGCAATTCGACTACCGGTGCGCCCAGGTCGGAGACGAAACGAGCGTTGCGCGCGTAACTGTCGGGGTCCCAGCTTTGTTTCGCGTTCATTTCGCGCCGTCCTCTCTCTCCGGAGCCCGGTTGGTGCGGGCCGGGGGATTTTGGGTCTTGGGATTTAATTAACTATAGTTAATATTATCCACGATGCAATAGTATCCATGCGGGGACTCATGACTTATGCAGGTTTGCCAGGCGATGGCGCCATCGGCGAGGATAGGGATCCGGAGACCGGGACGCATTTCTGGTGGAGAGTCGGACATGGAACTCGCAAAACAATTCGTGGACGTGGGGATTTTTACTAACCGGATCGACCAGATGCGCGCGTTTTACGGCGAGCGAATCCGCCTGCCTTATGAGGAGATGCTGCCCGTCGGCGCCGGTGTGAGGCAATATCGTTTCGGACTGCTGGGCTCGGTGCTGAAGATAAATCACGCCCGCGATCCGCTCCCGCCGAGGAAGCCCGGTGGTTATAAGGGCCTCGCGATTTCCGACCCGAACACTCTTATGCCGTCAAAGTTGCGCGATCCCGACGGCAACGATATCGAGTTGGTTCCGGGCGGTCTGCGCGGCATCAAGCAGATTGAAATCCATCTCGGAGTCACCGACGTGGCCGCCTTTGAGCAATTCTACGGCGATGCGATCCGAGCGGAGCGGCTCGGCGCGGGACGCTTCAAGCTTGGCGAAACGATAATCAGCTTCGAACACGATCCCGAGGCGGTTGCGGCGGAGAAGTCCGAGTCGGCAAGCGCGATGGCGGTGATCGGCTCGATGCGCGCGATTGGGATGCGTTATATCACGCTGCAGGTCCGCGATTGCGACCGCGAGCATCGCCGCCTTACCTCGATGGGCGTGTGGGAAGGCGCGGCGCCGGTGACGCTGGGCGCGGTTGCGCGGATATCTTTCATACGCGATCCCGACGGCAACTTTATTGAGGTGTCGCAGCGGGCGTCGCTGACGGGACCGCTGCCGGAGAGTTGACCGGCAGCGCTGGATGCGTCGCCCGAGTCGCCAGCAACGCTCGGACGATCGGCACGAGGTCGAGCTGCGACGGTTTGTCGCCGGCAATACGTTCAACCAGCGCCTTCAACTCCGATCCCGGATGACTTGGGCTCGCGACAATCAGCGGGATATGACTGTCCTGCGCAGACGCGCTGCCATGCCATGAATTGTACGGGCCCGAGAAGTAGAAGCGCCGCTCGATTGGCCGGTTCAATCCTGATCGCGTCAGCAGCAGGATGTCGCCCGCGCGATTCCCATATGGCCCCGCGCTCAGCCATCGCATTCGCCTATCGAGATCGATGAGATCGGGTCTCGGATGTCTGTCGAGGTAGTCAGGGATTGCCACCAGCCGTTTGCCATCGAAGATTTCGTAGGGGAGCGTATTGCTCCCGGGCTTGACCGGCCGGCGCGCAAAGATCAGATCGAGCGCATCTTTCATTCGCGGGGTAATATCGCCAGTCAGATTTTCTTTGTAGATGGCGCGAACCACCGGCATCACGTCCTTCTCGAAGCGCGGCGGCCGTCTCCAGTCACAGGTCTGGCCGGGATTTGGACAGGTCGAACGGTCCGCGAGATAGACATAAGAAATCGCGCCCTGGTATGCGAACGCAACCTGATAATCCTGCTCGTTCGGGCCCGGAGTCAACACAAATTTCCGCGGTCGAAAGCCCACCGATTTGACAACTTCCGCCGGTCCGCTGTCAGGTTCTGCGCCGAGTGCGTGCTGCGAATCTTTCAACACCGGAGTGTGACCGTGATCGGCGATCACCACGATGTATGTCTCATCAAGAACGCCATACGACTTGTATGCGTCCAGTATCTGCCCGACCAGCGGGTCGGTAATCCTCTCGAGATAGCCGACCTCCATGTTGAGCGGATCGCTGGCAACATGGGTGTACAGGTCGATACCGGGAAAATAGACCACCTGCAGTTTCGGCAAGCCGTGGTCTGCGATCGAGGCGAGCATTTTCGGCACCGAGTCGCGATCGAGTTTCATGTAAATGTCCGATTTGTCATCGCTGCCGCCGACGGTTCCCTTGATGAAGTCGCCCATGATACCGACCTTCGACGCGGGATCGACGGTCGTGAAATAGTCGGCGCCACGATAGACCTCGTTGAGCGACACTGCCGATTTCACACCAGCTTGCTGAAACAGGCTGGGGCTCCTGAGCGCTTTGCCGACCAGATCGTCAGTCACCGCCGCGTAGGTGTCGTCGGTCTCCGTAACTGAAACCGGCGCGGGCGCATAGAACCTCATCTCCTCACGAACGAACCATTCATTACCCGTCACACCAGTGTAGGCGGGAGTTGCGCCAGTGAAGATCGACGACCACGCGGCAATCGTGGTCGAGGGCAGGATGCTAATCGCGTTGGGCGCCGAGTATGCGTGCTCATACACACCGCCGCCCTGTTTCTTGCCCAGCATCGCGTGAAGATTCGGCGCGCTGCCGGAGTTAATCGCCTTCGTCAACTGGTCGTAACCGGCGCCGTCGAAGCCGAAGATCAGGACGTAAGGACCGGGTTCAACCGGGCGTAGATGATGCCTGACCTGTTTCTCACCCCCCTGGAACAGCAGCTTGGTTGCGCTGCATCCGGCGAGGTTGAAAATCGCGGCTCCAGTCGCGGCCAGCGCAAGGCGAACGAGGATGATGGTGATTCGATTGGGTCGCATCGGCACTCCTTTAGCCAAATCCACAGCAATCGCATACCGCCGGATACCTTTGCTCGCTGCGAACGGCTGGAATCAGAGCAGAGATTTTTCGGATCCGACCAAGCGTCCAATCGAGTAGCCGGCGTCGTCGGATGCGCCGGGCCAGAACAACTCGTCGGCCGATTGGAGGGTGAACGTAGCAACGGCGAGGCTCCACAGTGCCGATCGGGATTGCGATCGGCGCCATGGCGGGCGAACTCATCGCGGGAAATCGCGCTGGTTACGCCCAACGCGAGCGCGGACGATTGCGCACCGAGCGATTGCGCGCGCCCGACGATCGGAACACGGTCACCGGCTTGGGCGCCAGGATTTCGATTTTCTCGAAACCCTCGACGTGCTCGCGGTCGAGCGCGTTGCCGAGCGTGCGCTCCAGGCGCGCCAGGTTGACCCGCTCCTCCTGCGTCACCAGGCTGATCGCTTCGCCCGCCTTGCCCATCCGGGCCGTGCGGCCGATGCGATGAATGTAGCCGTCGGTTTCGTCGGGAAGGTCGAAATTGATCACATGCGAAACGTCGGGGATGTCGAGTCCGCGCGCGGCCACGTCGGTCGCGACCATCACGCGAAACTT
>JBGPNU010000040.1:0-14886 GCA_041487675.1 Binatus sp. (SeqCode) | reverse complement strand
GGGCTCGTTCACCGGAAGTAGGTATTCGCGGCCTTTGAAGGTGAAGCGCGCGCCCGAGATTCGACTCGGCCATGGAAACAGAATCGGGATGCCGCCGCGATGCGGATGCGCGCGCCATGAGTCGGGGCTAGGCGGTCCGGCGATGATATCGAGCGAGCCGACGCTATAGCTGAGGCATTGGCATCCTGCCGCTGGCACGATGACCGCGCGTTCGCTCTGCGCTTCCAGGGTAATCATATCCACGATGATTATTCAGAGGAGCCCCCGAACTTTGAGGAAGCTTTCAAATCTGTCGATGGCGGCATCAATTTGACTCTGAGGGCCGCTCAGAACTTGGCGTGCTCGCGCTGCAACGACGTTTGCATCCTCTTCCGCCATAGACTCGAGTACATGCGACAGAGCGACGATCGCGCTGGAATGAGAGTTGAGCGAATCTGTTCGCGGCGGCGGCTGCGTTGGCGTGACGGGCATGGAACCGACGATCGATGGGAGCACGCCGTTGCGCATATCAGCCACGAATGCAGCGTCGAATGTTCCAGCGACTTGCGTCCTGTACCCGAGCGGTCCTAACGACCACTTTCCAGTCAGATATTTCAGCAGACTGGTGTGGTCCATCGTATCGGGGAAGACCGCACTTTTGACCCAGGGCGACACCAGAATAACAGGTACTCGCACCCCGAGCTGGTCAAACGAATATTCCTCTTGATGATAATCCGGAGGCACCGTGGCGGGCGGCGTTACGTGATCGAAGAAACCGCCGTGCTCATCGAACGCGACGACCAGCAGCGTCTGCTCCCACAGATCCTTGTTCGCTCTGATTGCGTTATAGACGTTGGCGACGAGCGCATCCGCGGCAAGAATGTCGTGAGGAGGGTGAGCATCGTTCGCTCCCGGCTGACAGTAACTCGGCTCGATGAAGGCGAATAAGGGCAGCTCCTGCTGGGTGGCATCACCGTCTTTTTTGAAAGAGGCGACGTCGCGATAAAACTCGGTCATCAGGCGATACCGAGCTGCATTTCGTGGTTCCCATTGATGAACGAAGAGCAAAGACAGAGGCGCGTCCCCGGAATAAACTTTCCACGAGATGTGTTGCTCGTTGAGCCGATCGAAGATCGTAGGCTGATCGTACCAGTGAAGGTTCAGGTTCATGATGCCTTCAGCCATCGCGACCCGGCCGAGCGACGTTCCACTGAGTGCAAACAGCCGATTGCACCACGTCGGTCCCGGCACAGATGAATACCAGTGGTCGCAGACCGTGAAGTTTTGTGCCAACGCGTGCAGCGCCGGCAACTTGCCCAAGTCGTGATACTTCATCACCTCCGCACGATCGGCCGGACTTGCCTTGGGATAAGATTGCGAAAAATCCTGAACGAATCCGCCATTGCCGTCGGACAACTGAACCATAACGTGCTCGTACTCATGACGAGGATCGAAGTTCAGATAGCGCGCGGCACCCGCCAATTGGACATAATCCGAGCCCTGATAGGTGTTCTTTGCGGGCGCCGCTGGATCGATACCCTCCAATGTCGGGTACGTTTTTTTCAAGCAGCCGAGGACGTGGTCAAACGACCGATTCTCCAGCATCAGGAGGATCACATGCGATATGTTTTTCGACATCAGGCTTTTGGATCTCCTTCGTTGCTTTTCGGGGCGGCTCGACAACTATGAGCTTACAGAGACCTCGCATCTCCCGAAAGTGCGGGCGCTCCGCTGTGAGCCGCCCGCTCGCGATTCGCGGCCTTTGAAGGTGAAGCGCGCGCGAAGCGAGTTGCAGAATTTGGAATTTGGTCCCTCACCCGCCGCTCAAGGTCTCACGTCGGCCTCTCCCGACAATGGGAGAGGCAATTAGCGAGTCGGTCTCCGTCTTCACCCGATAAGACGCTGGCTCTCCATCAATGCAGCGCTTCCAGGGTAATGAGATCCACGATGACTATTCGGACGAGGAAGATTCAGGAACGAGTGTGAGGGACGGGAATTGGGCGTTCCCTCGGGATCGATCTAAATTTTTGCGCGCTAACTTTTTGCGCGCCGGATCCATCGCAAGGCGGCCGATGCGGGATCGGCCCGCATCGCGCATCGCAGCGAAAGACTAGCTAAAGGACTAATCTAGCGGTCGCGTCCACCGCGGCGTTCGCCGCCGCCACCACCGTCTCCGCCACCGCCGCCGGCGCTTCGCGCCTGCGCCTCGTTGACCCGAATCGGCCGGCCCTTGATGTCCCTGCCGTTCAGGCTCTTGATCGCGCTTTCCGCCGCATCATCGGTCGCCATCTCGACGAAGCCGAACCCCCGCGAGCGGTTAGTCGCGCGGTCGATGATGACTTGCGAGCTGTCCACCTTTCCTGCTTCAGAAAAGACGTCGAGCAGATCCTGGTCGGTTACAGTCCAAGCCAGATTCCCAACATACAGTCTGCGACCCATTACCCTCTCCTCGCGCGCGGCCGGCGAACCCCCATTTGCACTCAGTCCGTGATAGGCAGTCGGAAGCCTGATTTGCGGTACGGACAATCTGGCGGTGAGGCAATCTCTAGAGCGCGCATCTGATCCGAATTCCGGAATGCTTATAGCATCGTGCCACGCGCAAACATAGCTCCTGCTTCGGTCGCCGCTGAAACTTACTCGAATGCGCACCGGAGCGCGAATTTGCCGAATGCCTATTGAAGCCATTGGGCGCATAATGCATTTTAGTTGATTTTTGAACCGTTTTATCGACCGCGTCGCATCCAGTGCAGCCGGTGCGGTCTTTACACGCGACTCGCGGGACATCATCGGGGAGCGATCACTCGGATAGCCGGGCGCGTCTTTCACTATGGACGCTAACAGCGAAATGATCCCGCGATCGAGCGGAGGAACAGAAAGCCCGGAATGAGGGTAGCCATTTTAATAGTCAGTGTGCGGTGAGACTCGCACGTTTGGGATGGAGCTCGACGCGAGGAACGAAGCCGGCGCGGGTGAGGTTCAACGGCGGACCCGAGCGGCAATTTCGAGCGTTGCACCTCTCCCTGACCCGCGTGTCAGTGACACCTCCTCGGACAAGGAGAGGGGACCGGAAGTGCTACTGGCACACGGCGATTAGTTAGTAATGCGAACGAGTAGAGTAAGAGAGAAAACCACTTTTCGTCGGCTATACCCAATCGGCGGATGTGGATATTGAGAATAGAGGAATCGCATACTTGTAGTATTAGATTTGAATGTGTAGTGTGGATTTGTACTGATCAACTACTCGAAGGAGATTGCTAAATGCCACGTAAGAGTGCCTCCGGCGCAGCTACATCCGCCTTTCAACAGGTTCAGCGGCAGGCTCGGATGCTGCTGGTGAATCTTGGCAAGGAAATCCGCAGCAGGGAGTTGGAACTGGGCAAGCTCAAACACGAGGAAGCGCGTTTGGGACATCTGATCGGACGCTCGAACGCCGGAACCGAGCGAGGCTCGGGAGGCATGCGTGGTCGAGTCAACTGGCGCAGCGTGCTTTCGGCGTTGCCCAGGCAGTTCAAGGCCTCGGACGTGAGAAACGTCCGCGGACTGAAGCAGAAGCGGCCGTCGGAAATTTTCGCGGCGATCACTCGATGGATCGATGCCGGAACCGCAAAGCGAAGGGCGCGCGGAGTGTACGAACGAGTCTGATTGTACGAACGAATCTATCCGTATCGGGGCGCTTTCCAAGTGGCGCTCCGCAAACGAGTGTGTGCGACGGCGCAGCGAATCTCAGCTGCGTCGTTTTCTTTTCTGCTAGGGGACGCGCGCAGTATTGCTATAAGCTTTGAAACGACACCCCCAAAATGAAAATAGTCCGCAAACGAAAACAGTCAGACTCGATGGCCGTAAAAACGATTGAATGGCGGGCGGACACGGTTCGCATGATCGATCAGCGCCTGCTACCCACGCGCGAAGTCATCCGAACCTATCGCGATTATCGCGGGGTTGCGGATGCGATCCGCACGATGGTGATCCGCGGCGCGCCCGCAATCGGGGTGGCCGCGGCGATGGGAGTCGCGCTCGGAATCAAGGGCACCGCCGGCGCGCGCGCAAAACAGCGCTTTGCGATGGTCGCAAAAGCCCTCCGATCCACCCGGCCGACCGCGGTGAATCTGGCGTGGGCGGTAGATCGGATGGGCAGGGTGCTCGAAAAAAGCCTGTCGGCGGATGTCGATCTGGATGCGGACGAACTATTTCGCCGGATGCGTGCGGAGGCGATCGCTATTTACGAGGAAGACCTGGCCACGAATCGAGCGCTCGGACGTTTCGGCGCCGGCTTGATCGGCGATCCTGCCACCGTGCTGACCCATTGCAACGCCGGCGCGCTTGCGACCGCCGGTTACGGAACTGCGCTCGGCGTAGTACGCGCGGCGCGCGACGCGGGCAAAACGATCCAGGTGTTCGCCGACGAAACGCGGCCGTTCCTGCAGGGCTCGCGCCTGACCGCGTGGGAACTTCACAAGGATCGAATACCGGTCACGGTGATCGCCGACAACATGGCGGCGACGGTGCTCGCGCAGAACAAGATCGATTGCGTCGTGGTCGGGACCGATCGCACCGCGGCCAACGGCGACGTCGCAAACAAGATCGGCACCTACCCGCTCGCGGTGATGGCCCGGCGCCACGGGGTGCCGTTTTACGTCGCGGCTCCGCTTTCATCGATCGATCTGAATTGCCCCGATGGCGCCGCAATTCCGATCGAGGAGCGCTCGGGGCGCGAGCTTACCGAGTACGGCGGCAAGCAGATCGCGCCGAAGGGCGTGCGCACGTTCAACCCCGCGTTCGACGTGACGCCGGCCGAGTTGGTGACCGCGATAATCACCGAGCGCGGCGTCGCGTATCCGCCGTACACGGAGAGCCTGCGCGCGCTGAAGGCTGGGCAAACGGCAGGCAACGCGCGGACGAAAGCTGGTTCGTCAAATGCAGCAGGCGGCGCTCGCTACTCGTCGAAGTGATCGAGATACTCGGAGAGGCCGTAGCCGATTTTTCCGTCCCAGTTCCACTCGGTCATCCCTTCGGCGATTCGCGTGACTATCCCGGCTCTTCGATTGCGCAGCGGAATCATCGCGAGCACTTTGCCCGATATCACAATCGGCGCGCCGCCATCGGCGGTCTGACAAGTCACTTTGATCTTGTCATGCAAATTCTGCTCGCCGATGAACTCAGTCTGGACATCGACGTTGACGATGTTCTGAAAGGGCTGACCCTTGCGCGCGATGAATCCACCCGGACGCTCGCTCCCATCGCGATTCACCGTGATGGTCGCCATCGCGCCGAGGCCCTCGTCGAAGTTCATCGTGAGCCATCGATAGAACTTGGGCGCCTGCCAGTAGCGGGGTCCCCAGCTATGGTCACGCAATCCAAGCGCGTCGATTTTGAATTCGCGGTCTTTACCGTCCGCGGATAGCACGAGTTTCCCGGTCGCGTAGCCGAGCTGCTCGAGGTGTCCCTTGGCAAACTGGGCCTCGGGATCGCCGGAGGGTTTGGGGGAGACCCAATCGATCCCGCGTTTCTCGCGCAGTTCGCCACCCCATCCGGGCGAAACCGCGGAATAGTCAATTTCGAGTTTGGCTCTCGAGTAGGGATTGTTCTTGAACGCTCTGGCCGGATCGGCCATTTCGAGCGGGTTCTTCAATATGCAGACTTTGCCATTGTAGCTAACCCGATGGTGTTCGAACGGCTTGACTACCTCGAACTTCGCGCCGCCCGCGTCGTGGGCGTCGTTGCTCGTGATCTCGGGGCGCTGGAACATGAAGCCGATGGTACCGTCGGGCAGGTACAGGCACACGGTCATTTCGGCGTATCCTTCGCCCGGGCGATTACCCAGCCGGATAAAGCCGCCGAGACGCTGGTTTCGATCGAAGAAATTGTAGTATGCGCTCTCGTTGAAATTGGACTCCCCGGTATTGGGATGCATCAAGTCGTCTTGTTCCAGCAGTACCACTTTATATTCGGCCATTAGTCAAATCTCCTTTTTGGAAACAGTTCAAGTATGCATCCACTACTAAGTCAGGCCTTTCGCATGGCGATGTCTTTCTCGAGGTAGCGTGGATTTGCGATTCTGAGTTTATCTTCAACGCTCTGCCTGACCACGGCGAGCACTTCCGCGCGCCGCGCCGGGTTATCGGCCTCGCCGGCGCGGATGCGAGCGCTCAGCTCCTCGCCCATGGTGCGCGACGTATTGCGCAAGTCGTCGAGGCTGTGCAGATGAGGCGCCTCGCGTCCGAGCAGCCGGGCGAGCGCCTTGACCTCGAGCCGCACTGCCGGATCTTCCATCTGGATCTCGCGCGCGACGATTCGCAGGACGTTTGCGACGACGCGCGCTTGGAACTGGCGACTGCCTTCGATGGCGGGAACGATTTCGCGGTCAACGAAATCCGCCGCGGCTTCGAGCAACTCAACCGAGGTTGGCCGGTCCTGCATATTTACCAATCATCCTGACTATAAATGTTTGCCGTCATTAGTAAGTTGCTATTCGATCAGATTCAGCAGTTCGAGTTCGGTTTCCGCGGTTCGCCGTCCGATACTAGCCAGTTCGACGCTCTTTACGAATCCATCTATATGAGTTCGCGCCTGGCTGATAGTAATTATTCCCCAGCGCAAATTACCGAAGACCTCCCAGAACCGGGCCGCATCGGGATCGACAGTTACTCCGCTGGCTTTCTCGTAGGCCCGGAAGAAATCCTCGCGCGAAGAAAGCCCGCCGACCGGTTTCTGATCATTGCCGAATCGCCACGCCCGCACGCACATCCATCCGAGGTCTTCCATCGGGTCGCCCAGATGGGCGAGTTCCCAATCGAGAATCGATCGTACGCCCTCGGGTCCGAAAATCACATTGCCGATCCGGTAGTCGCCGTGGACCAGCGTGTTTCGCGGGGTTTTCGGAACGCGGCTCAATAGCCATCGGAAGGCCAGCTCGAATGCGGGATGCGGTTCCAGCGCGAGGCGGCGGAAGGTCTCTTCATACTGCTTTACCTCGGCGAGAGCGGCGTCGGCACCGGCCTTTGCCAGGAAGTCGAGCTTGTGTTTGGCGGGATCGATTCGATGAATTTTCGCGAGAATCCCGGCGAGTTGCGAGGGCATCACTTCGCGCGCCTTGGCGTACGCATCGTCGCGGAGCAGCCGGCGCGCGAGAGTCTCGCCGTCGATCCGTTCCATGATGAAGAACGCTGCGCCGAGCACATTGGGATCATCTGAAAGCCAGAAAACCTCGGGCACCGGCAGGCCGTCTTCGAAGGCGGCGCGGATCACCATGAACTCGTTGCGGCGGGAGGTCGCGATGTTGTGCGCGCCCGGATCGCGGCGGAGCACCATCGCGCGCCGGCGCACGGTATCGCCATCGTCGATAGTGCAGTCGAACGACCAAATCTCGCGCGACGCACCGCCGGGCATCTTGCGGAAATTCTCGATGGTTACGCTTTTGAAGCGGCCCTCGGCGCGGATGAAGCCGGTCAGCCGCTTCACCATCTCGCCGGGTTCAAGTTTCTCCATTTTGCACGCTCACTCCAAGAAAAACATGTATCACGAAAATCGCGTTCTCCGCATGTTAGGCGCGATGGCCGACCTTCTGCGCGATTCCGTCGCCGAGCAGATTGAAGCCGAGGATCGAAAGACCGATCGCGAGTCCGGGCGCGGTGGTAAGATGAGGCGCGACTAGCAGGAACG
Organism: Binatus sp. (SeqCode); assembly: GCA_041487675.1. Lineage (GTDB taxonomy): Bacteria > Desulfobacterota > Binatia > Binatales > Binataceae > Binatus. The sequence goes on along the minus strand of JBGPNU010000040.1, from coordinate 7,248 downwards.
CGCGGCCCGCGTCGAGCATGTTGCCCCAGCTCGGAGTCGGCGGCATCGCGCCCAGTCCCAGAAATGAGAGCGCGGCTTCGGCGCCGATAATTCCGCCGACGCCAAAGGTAGCCTGCACGGCCAGCGGACCGACGACGGCGGGCATCAGGTGACGCATCAGGAGGCGCGACCGAGTGGCGCCGAGACTTTCGGCGGCGAGTACATACTCGCGCTCGCGCAGCGTCAGCACCTCGCCGCGAACGATGCGCGCATAGCCGGTCCATCCCATCGCGGTCAGCGCGATCACCAGGTCGATGAGGCCCGGTCCGAGGATCGCGGCGAGCGCGATCGCGAGCAAGATGCCGGGAAACGCGAGCACGATATCGACGCCGCGCATCACGAGATTGTCGATGCGCCCGCCCGACAGCGCGGCCACGCCGCCGATCGCGCTGCCGACGAGCAGCGAGGCTGCGACCACCACTGTGGAAATCGAGAGAGAGAGCCGCGCGCCCCAGAGCACCCGGGCAAGCACGTCGCGGCCGAGCGCATCGCAACCGAACGGATGCGCGCGGCTCGGAGCTGCAAGCGTTTTTGCGAGATCGATCGCGAGCGGATCGGCGCGAAACAATATGGGGCCGGCGATCGCGGCAAGCACAATCGCAACGACGATTGAAATTCCGATCGACAGCGATGGATTGCGGCCGCGCGCGGTCACGAGATCCTCACGCGCGGATCGATGGCCGCATAGAGCAGGTCGGTCGCCATGTTTACGACGACGTAAGTCATCGCAAAAGTGAGGACGCATCCTTCGACCAGCGGATAATCGCGCGCACCGATCGCGCCGATCAGCAGGCGGCCGAGACCCGGCCACGAAAATATCATCTCAGTTATGAGCGTGCCGCTGAGCAGCGCGCCCATCTGAAGTCCGATGATCGTCACGACCGAGGTGAGCGCGTTGCGCAGGCCGTGGCGGATCAGCGCGGAGCGCTCGCTCAGCCCTTTGCCGCGCGCGGTGCGCATGTAGTCGCTCTCGCGAACGCGAATCAGGCTCTGGCGCAGCATCCGCGCGAGGATCGCGGCGAGCGCGGCGCCAAGCGTGACGGCCGGCAAAATGAGATGCGCGAAACCGCCGCGGCCGGTGAGCGGAAGCCATCGGAGATCGAGCGAGAACAGAATCATCAGCAGCGGGCCGAGATAGATGTGCGGCACCGAGATGCCGACGATCGCGAAACCCATCGCGCCGAGATCGCCGGCGCCACCCGGATTGGACCCGGCAATTATTCCGAGCGGAAACGCGATGAGTATCGCGACCAGCATTCCCGCCGCCGCGAGTTCGATCGTGGCCGGAAACCGCTCGGCGATCAGTCGCGAGACTGGTCTGCGATATGAAGTCGATTCGCCGAGGTCGCCGACCGCGAGGCCACCGAGATACGACAGGTACTGACCGAGTAGTGGACGGTCGAGACCCATCTGATGGCGCATCGCGACGATGTCGGCAGGCGCGGCGCTCTCGCCAAGCATTGCGACCACCGGATCGCCGGGGACGAGATGAATGATCGCAAAGGTCAACGTCGCAACGCCGAGTGCGACGGGCACGAGTGCGAGCAGGCGACGAGCGAGGTACTCGATCACTGCGACTCCGCCTTGCCGGGGGTCGTCAACGTCAGCGTCGCGAGGGAACGGAGACTGCCGTTCGGATACGCGTCAAAGCCAACCAGGCGGCGGTTCATGACCGCGACGTTATCCACCCACCAGAGCGAGACGTAGGGCAAATCCTCGGCGGCGAGCTGCTGCACTTGCGCGTAGATCCTTGCACGCTCGGCACGGTCGAGGGTACGCATAGCCGCTTCGACCAATCGATCCATCGCGGGGTTCGAGTAGAAGCCGCGATTCAATCCCGGCGGCGTCTTCTTCGAATCGAAGACCATGTAGTAGTGATTCGGATCGTTGATTCCGACCCACTGGAGCGAGGTCAGATCGAAATTTCCCGACTGAATGTCGGCATAGTAGGTGGCGAAATCGAGCGTCCTAATGGTCAGCGCGATACCGACCCGCTGGAGCATCGCCTGAAACACCTCGCCAAGGCGGGCGCCCTCCGGGGTGGTTTTGTATTCGAATTTGAGCGCGCGCATACCGTCGGATCCCGCTGGATAGCCGGCCTGGTCGAGCAGTTGGCGCGCTTTTTCCGGATCGTAGGTATAGCCAGTCACACCGCCGTTGTATGCCCAATTCTCCGGCGAGAGCAGTCCAGTTGCGATGCGCGCAGTACCACGCAGCATCGCATTGACTATTGTCGCGCGGTCGATCGAATAGGCAATCCCGCGCCGCACTCGCAGATCGCGTAGCCGGGGATCACGGAAGTTGAACGACAGGTATTTGTAGGTGGTGCCCGGAGTTTTGCTGATTGCCAGATATTTGTGCGCCGCAAGCCACGGCAGGACATCGTACTCGATGTTGTTGCCGGAGAAATCGCAAACGCCTTCTGCCAGTTCGAGTGCACGCACTGTCGGGTCGGGCACGACCTTAAAAAGAATCGTTCGAGGCGCGCCTTGTGGGTACGGACAATATGGATTGCGCACGAGTATCGCCGACTCATCGCGCGTGTATCCAACCATCTGGAACGGGCCGCTGCCCATAGGCGCGGGGGTGTGCGCTTTCGACGGGAGCGGAGTGCCATAGGGTACTATGCCCTGGGTCGCCAATTCCAGCGCGGGCGCATAGGGATGCGCTGTCGTCATGACAATTGTGTAATCGTCAGGCGCGTCGATTGACTTCAATTCCTCGATACTGCCACGCTTCGCGGAAATCGACTCGGGCGCGAGAACCGAATCGTAAGTATATTTTACGTCTCGCGCGGTCAGTTCGCGGCCGTCGCTGAAGCGCACGCCGTGTCGCAGATGGAAAACAATATCGGTTTCAGACGGACGCTCGATGCTTTCGGCGAGATAAGCGGCGAATTGGCCGTTGCGATCGGTCTTCACCAGCGAGTCGAAGATCAGTTCGTTGATACGCGATGAAATAGCGTCGGTCGCGAAGCGCGGATCGGTTGACGGTGGCGAGTTTTCGATATCAACCTGGATCGTTCCCGGCGCGCGATGCGCGCGCGAATCGTCGCATCCGGGGAGCGCGACCAGCGATGCTGCCGCGACAAAAGATGCGAGCAAGCGAATCCGAGCAGTATTCGTCCTCATCCGCGCCATCGGCACGTGCGCTTCGGGTTAAACACGACTCCGGCGATAATAGCAGGATTAGCGCCGTTCTTTCGCTCGGCGCGAGGTTGCCAAATGAATCACGATTGGCGCGCGAAAATCAGGCTCAGCCAGGGCGATCTGACGGAAGTGGATGCCGATGCGATCGTCAACGCCGCGAATAACGATCTAATTTTGGGAGGCGGCGTGGCCGGTGCGATTCGGGTCAAAGGCGGTCCGGCGATCCAGGAGGAATGCAACCGAATCGGCGCGATCGCGCTCGGCGAAGCAGCGATTACGAGCGCGGGCCGTCTTCGCTCGCGGCACGTGATTCATGCGGCGAGCATGAGGCTCGGAGAATCGACGTCGGAGGCGAATTTGCGCGCGGCGACTCGAAATGCGCTCAAGCGGGCGGATGAAAATTCTCTCAAGTCGATTGCGTTCCCGGCTATTGGGACCGGCATCGCCGGTTTTCCAATCGAGCGATGCGCGCAGGTGATGCTGGAGGAAGTGCGCGCACATCTTGAGGGACCGAGCACGCTCGAGCGTGTCGATTTTGTGCTCTTCGATCGCCGGTCGCTGGAGGTGTTCGAGCGAGCGCTCGGCCGGAATTCCTGAAACCGCAGGGGCCAGCCGCTGCTAACGCGGGCGGGGTTCAATCAATTCGGAAGCGCGCGCGATTATTTTTTCGCGTGCGGCGGTCGATGTGCGGTCGTATGGATGACATCGAGCGGCGGGGACGTTACCTTCTATCCATGCGGCTCGGCGCAATCGACGTAGGTTCCAACTCCGTCCACATGATCGTGGCCGATGTCGGCCGCGATGGGCATCTGGAAGTCGTTGACCGCGTGAAGGAGATGGTGCGGCTCGGCCGGCGCTCGTTCACGACCGGCCGGTTAACCGCCGAATCGATGGATCTCGCGGTGCGCGCGCTGGTGAACTTCAAGCGTCTGATCCGCGTGCGCCGGGTGGAGCGTATCCGCGCGGTCGCCACCAGCGCGGTACGCGAGGCGCGCAATCGTATCGAGTTCATCCTGAGAATCAAGCGCGAGACCGGGATCAGGGTCGAAGTTATCTCGGGTCTCGACGAGGCGCGACTCATCTTCAAGGCGGCGCGTCACGCGCTCGGGCTCGATGGCGGGCCTCATCTGCTGGTCGATGTCGGCGGCGGGAGCGTTGAGCTGGTGCTGGTGCGCGACGGGCGCCCGCTGTGGATGCGCAGCGTGAAGCTCGGTGCGGCGCGGTTGGCCGAGCGTTTTCTGACCGACGATCCGCCGTCACGTGCGCAGCTGAGGCGGCTGGAGGCGCATCTGGAGCGCGTGATAGGGCCGCTGATGCGGCGATCGCGGCGCGAGGGGGTGATGCGTGCGATTGGAACCTCGGGAACTGTAAACACCCTGGTCGCGATGGCGCGATCGTCGCGCGGCGAAGAGCTCGGGCGACTCCATGGCGCGAACGCGTCGGCCGGCGAAATTTCCGATCTGACCCGCGACCTGGTCGAGGCAAACGCCGCGCTCAGGGTCGATCTTCCGGGCATGGATGCGAAGCGCGCGGACCTGATGCCCGCGGCTGCGGTGCTGGTGAACTTTATCCTCAAGAAATCCGGCGCGCCGGAACTGGTTGCATGCACGTGGGCGCTGCGCGAGGGCGTACTGCTCGGGCTCGCGCACAAGATCGACTCGCACTCTGCGGCGGACGCGCGGCGCCGGTCGGTGGGCGCACTCGCGCGGCGTTTCGCGGGCGGCAACGATCACGGCCGCCAAGTCGCGCGGCTCGCGCTGAAGCTGTTCGACGCGACGGCGCCGGTATTGGGGCTGCCAAAGTCGTCGCGGGAACTGCTTGAATTCGCGGCGTTATTGCACGATATCGGTCACGCGATTGATCATGACCGGCACAATCGCCATTCTTACTACCTGATTAAGAATGCGGAGCTGTTCGGCTTCGAAACAGACGAAATCGAGGTTATCGCGCAAGCGGCTCGCGGGCATCGCAAGCAGGCCCCGAAACTCGATTCGCCGGATTTGAAATCGCTCAGCCCCGCCAAGCGCCGTGTGGTAAGGGGTCTCGCCGCGATCTTGCGGGTCGCTGACGCGCTAGATCGAAGCCACTTCGGTGTGGTTAAGAATATTGAGGTCAGGTATTCACCGGGCCGGATAATCGTCGGAGTTGATTCGAAGCGCGAGAAGGCCGACCTCGAGCTATGGACATGCGAGAGAAGGACCGACCTGTTATCGAGACTGCTGGATCGCCAGGTGGTGTTGCAGCGCTAGAGCCCGCCGCGCCTTCTCCAAACGGGCGCCCGTCCGCGCCGCCCGACATGCCCAGGCTGCCGCCGTCCAAGCCCGCGCCGAAGACGCTGCTCGAAACGCCGCATCCTTATCCCGGACGACTGATAGCGGTGGAGGGAATCGACGGTTCCGGCAAATCGACGCAGTTGATCCTGCTCGAACGATGGATGCGATCGCGCGGCTACCCGGTGCATTTCACGGAGTGGAATTCGTCGCGCCTGGTGCGTCATTCGATGCAGCGCGGCAAGAAAAAGAATCTGCTGACGCCGACCACGTTCTCGCTGCTGCACGCGGTCGATTTCGCGGATCGGCTCACATATCAGATCCTTCCGCCACTGAAGGCCGGGATGATCGTGCTGGCCGATCGCTACGTGTACACCGCCTTCGCACGCGACGTGGCGCGCGGGGTGCATCCCGATTGGGTGCGCGCCGTTTATAGTCCCGCGCTGCGGCCGGATCTGACGCTCTACTTCCGCGTGCCGATTGAGGTATCGCTCGAGCGGCTGCTCTCGGGCCGGGCCAAGCTCAAGTACCACGAGGCGGGGATGGACGTCGGCCTGTCGGCGGATCCGGTCGAGAGTTTCCGGCTGTTTCAAAGCCGGGTGCTCGAAATCTACGATCAACTGACGCTGGAATTCGGGATGCGCCCGATCGACGCGACCATCGAGATCCCCGATCAGCAGAAAGTGGTGCGGACCATGGTCCAGGAAATTCTTCGCGACTACGATCGCAAACGAGCGAATGGAAGAAATGGCATTACGTCACATCCGCGCTAAAAACTGGTACGGACACGGGCTGCCGTACCTCGCGAAGAAGCGGCTGCCGGGTCATCTGATCGCTATTGAGGGGACCGACGGCGTCGGCCGCTCCGCGCAGATTCAACTGATCCGGCCGTGGCTCGAACTGGAAGGCTACGCGGTCAGCAACACGGGATGGACGCGCTCGCCGCTGCTCTCCGAGACCATCAACGAGGCCAAGGCGGGGCATCAACTAACCGTCACGACGTTCAGCCTGCTCTACGCCGCGGACTTCGCCGATCGTCTCGAGCATGAGATCCTGCCCGCGCTGCAGGCGGGGTTCATCGTGATCGCCGATCGGTACATGTACACCGCGTTCGCGCGCAACAGCGTGATGGGCGCCGACCCGGAGTGGACCCGCAAGTTGTTCGGGATGGCGCTGGTGCCCGACCTGGTCCTGTACCTCGATATCGACGTCGAGACTCTTATTCCGCGCGTCATCATGGGAAAGGGAATGGACTACTGGGAATCGGGAATGCATCTCGCGCTCGGAACCGATCTGTTCGATTCGTTCGAGCGTTACCAGAGCCGGCTGATCGATGAGTACCGGCGCTTGTCGAATGAATTCGGCTTCGTCTCGATCGACGCACGCCGTCCGATTGAAGATGTGCAAGCCGAGCTCCGAGAACACATCGCGGAATACTTGTCGGACGCCGCGGCGAAGTCGCGCCCGGAGCTGGGCGATAGCGGCGCGTCACCGAGCAAGGAATAGCAGGTGGCAGAGGCATCGCTACCCGATGCGCCGCCGCGCAGGGTGACGCTTTACCCGGGCGGAACCGTCGCGGATGCGGCGCGCAAAGCGATCGCATTCGGAGTCGAGTCGATGACGGTCAACCAGGCCGCGGCGGAGAGCGGCGATGCCGAGCCGCTGCATCAACTTCGGGTCGCGTCGCGCCGGCTGCGCGCATCGATCGAGCTGTTCTCCGGGGTTATCTACGCGGCGCAGCTAAAGATCTACCGGCGCGACATTCCGTGGATCGCCGGACAGGCGGGCGC